>CAZNQN010000249.1:0-4303 GCA_964574925.1 uncultured Phycisphaeraceae bacterium
TTCTCCAGCGCCTCCGGATGCTCGGGAAAAAGGGAGGCCATCTCCTGCGGGCTTTTGAAATAGAACTGGTCGGTGGGGAAGCGGAAGCGGTCCTCGTCCGTCAGTTGCGAGCCGGTGTTGATGCAGCAGAGCACGTCGTGCGCCTCGGCGTCCTCGTGCGCGAGATAATGCACGTCGTTGGTGGCGATCACGCCCACGCCCATCCGATCCGCCAGGTCCGCCAGCTCCGGATTGATCGTTCGTTGCTCCTTGAGCCCGTGGTCCTGAAGCTCCACGAAGAACCGCTCCGGGCCGAAGATCTCCAGGTACGTCTCCATCAGCGCCTTGGCCGTCGCCCGGTCGCGCGTCAGCAGCGCCTGCGGAATCTCGCCGCCGATGCACGTGCTGGTGCAGATCAGTCCTTCCGAATGATCGCGCAGCACCTCCTTGTCGATCCGCGGCTTGCGGTAGAACCCCTCCGTATAGCCGATGCTCGA
The DNA here is from genome assembly GCA_964574925.1 of uncultured Phycisphaeraceae bacterium. GTDB lineage: Bacteria > Planctomycetota > Phycisphaerae > UBA1845 > UBA1845 > CAZNQN01. The sequence continues at coordinate 477 of CAZNQN010000249.1, forward strand.
GAGGCGCATCAGATTGCGGAAGCCGTCGCGGTTGACGGCCAGCACAAGCAGATGAAAGGCCTCCTTGCCGTTTTGGACAGGATCCTTCTGCGTGCGGTGCCCGTGGGCGAGGTACAGTTCGCACCCGAGGATCGGCTGGATCCCCGCCTTTTTCGCCGCCAGATAGAACTCGATCGCGCCGTAGAGGTTGCCGTGATCGGTAATCGCCACCGCCGGCATGTCGAACCGCTTCGCCTGCTCGATCAGCGATTCGATGCGCGTCGCCCCGTCGAGCAGGCTGTAGTGCGTGTGGACGTGCAGGTGAACGAACGAAGGTTGGGACATCGCCCGGACGGACTCCTTTCCCGCGGGGAGGGGAACCGGCTGGACCGTCTCAGCCGGACTCCGCGCCACCGACGCGCCCGCGGGAGGCTATCGTAACCGGTCCCGATACAGCGTCCACACGCAACCGCATCCGCCCGACAGAGCCTCGACCGGGAACTGCACGCGCTCCCGAATTGAGCCGCGACCCCGAACCGAGCCGCGACCGTCAGGGAGCGGGCAAAACAGAGCCGCGACCGTGAGGGAGCGGAAAAAAACTGAGCCGCCACCGCGCGCCTGTGCTTGCCTCCGTGCAACGCACACGCAGGCGTGCCCGGACGCAGACAGGTGAGGGAGCGGTCCTTGCGACCGTCGCCGCGCCGAACGAGTGAAAGGCGGTTCCCGCATTCCTCCGCGCTGCCCCGACCGGAAGATCGCGTCGGAAACTCACAGGTATTTCACAGGGGTGGGGTTTCGTCCTTACGGCGGGAGTGTCTGGGCATAGGCGCCGATGTCCGCCGCCGCCTGAAGATCCCAGCGAAGCAGCTCCAGCGACGGCATCGGCGTGCCGGGATGCCCGAAACGCATCTTGTGCAAAAACTCCCAGGGATTGGCGTCGGCAAGCGTGCCGATGTATTCCGGGTCCGCATCGGTGCCGAAGTTGATCGCCTGCCCGTCCGTCCCGTGGCAACTGGCGCAGACGCGGATGTAACGATCCGGACCCCAGATGGACGCATCCCCCAGGAACGTCCCGTTGGCATCGATCACCGTCGTGGTGTCCACGGTCTTTTCCAGCGTCATGCGGACCACGTCCCACAGATCGCGGTCGCTCATGCCAAAGGCGTCCAGGTTGTGCCCGCCGTGGGCGTAGTCGTCCGACTTGAGCAGGTCGAACAGCTCCTGCGGCCCCAGCGTCGTGTCCAGCACGCCGCCGATCCCCGTGAAATGCGGCCCGCTCCCGTAGGCGCCGTCCACGCCCGCATAATCCCACCCGTGGCATTCCTTGCAGCGAAAGGTGGCGCTGCCCGACTGGAGTCCCGCCGCGGGATAGAGCGGATGGTCGCCCGTCGGCGGCGTCGCGCCGTTGACCGCCCACCACCTGTCGTAGAGCAACCCTCCGCGGACGGGATCCGCCAGCAGGTATGCCCCCGGCACGGTGGTCGTCGGACCCGTCTGCGCGTTCGTATACGCGGCGAGATCGGACAACGTCACGGCCCCGTCCCCGTCGAAGTCCACCTCCTGACAGGACGGATCGTTCCACGGCACTCCATCCCCGAAGCAGCGCTGGAGACCCGCGAAATCTGCCAGGTCCGCGTCGGTATCGCCGTCCCCGTCCCCTGGAACAGCCGGCGGGAGCGTCGCCCATGTCGCGTAATAGCGGTCACCCGCACTGGCCGTCCCCCGGTTGACGGCGTTGCCCGCCGCATAGACCGTGACCGTTCCCTCATTCGCACTCGGTGCGTTCCAGCGCACGGCATAGGTGACCGAACCGCCGTTGGCCGCCCAGTTGGCCTCGGCGTCCGAAACACCCGTCGAGGTGTGCATCACGTAATGGTACGGCGGCGCGAAGTCCGCTCCCTGCGTATGCACCGGATCGACGATCGTGAACTCGCCGATATGCGAGACACCGTCCTCGACACTGACCTGAAAGCCGGCCGCCTTCTGTTCGATGTCGAATACCCGGACCTGAAAATCGTAGACCGCCCCCGGCCGGTACCGCCGCGGAAGACCGAGCAGCTCCACGCCTCCGCCGCCGGCATTGAACTCGTGACAGGCGGTACAGTTGCCCGTGTCGAACTGATACCCGATCGGCCCGCCCGACCGTCCCGGAATGGGAATCCCCGAAAACGCCCGGATCCATCCCACCGTGGCACCGAACGCGCACAGACAGATCGCAACAATCCACCGGAACGGCTTTCCGTCTCCCCCCCCGGGCATGACCGACCTCCGAATCCCCTTTCCCCCCGGCCGGGCGCACCCCTCACTTGTACACCCGCCCTGATTGTAAGCGGGCCACCGACCGCCTTCAACCACAAACCGCGCGCGTCCGAGAACGATATGCCTCAGCGTTCGTTCCCGAAAACAGGAACCGTCGCCGCACTCACCCCGATGTCCCGCGACGATCCGTCCATCACGCACTCGAACACTTCTCGCATTGATGTTGCGGACCGCAAGCTCGAAGCCCGCGCGACGTCTCCGTCCTCCGCCGCCTCCGAACGGGGTAAGAACACGTTCTTGAAAAATGCGCTACGCCACGTCGATCAGATCGAGGCTGTCGCCGTACTGCCGCCGCAGCGCGTCGCGCAGAGCGGCGTACTCGGGCCGGCCAAGTTGCGGATCGGTCCGCACCATGTCGGCCGCATCGTCCCGCGCCTGTTCGAGCAGGTCGACGTCCCTCGCCAGATCGGCCACGCGAAACCGCGGCAGACCGTGTTGCCGCGTGCCGAGCAGTTCCCCCGGACCGCGAAACAGCAGGTCCGCTTCCGCGATCCGGAACCCGTCGTCGGTCTCGCAGAGCACCCGCAACCGTTCCGCCGGTTCACCCGAACGATCCGTCACCAGCAGGCAGTAGGACGCCTCCGTCCCCCGCCCGATCCGCCCGCGGAGCTGATGCAACTGGCTCAGCCCGTACCGCTCCGCGTGCCGGATCACCATGACGGTGGCGTTGGGCACGTCCACGCCCACTTCCACCACCGTCGTCGTGACCAGCGCGCGGATCGCCCCCGATCGGAACCGTTCCATGACGGTCGCCTTCTCCGCCGCCGGCATCCGTCCGTGCAGCAATCCCGTCTCGAATCCGCGCAGCACACCCCGTCGCAACCGCTCCACCTCCACCGTCGCCGCTTGAAGCGGCAGCGACTCCGACTCCTCCACAAGGGGATAGACGATGAACACCTGCCGCCCCTCTTCCATCCGCCGTCGCACGAATGCCCACGCTTCGTTCAGTCGCTCCGGCGGGACGAGGCGGGTGGCGACGGGGCGGCGACCCGGCGGACGGTCGCGGATGGTGGAGACGTCCAGCTCTCCGAAGACGGTCATGGCCAGCGTGCGCGGGATCGGCGTCGCCGTCAGCACCAGCGTGTGCGGCACGTGCCCCTTCTCCCGCAAACGGGCCCGCTGCGCTACGCCGAACTTGTGCTGCTCGTCGATGATGACCAGACCCAGATCGTGAAACGCCACGTCCGGTTCGAGCACCGCGTGCGTGCCGATCAGCACGTCCACGTTCCCCGCTTGCAGGGCTTCGAGAATCGAGGCCCGCTGCGATCGCGGCGTCGTGCCGGAAAGGTAGGCGGTCCGCACCCGGCTGCCGGTAAGGTACCGCCGGATCTTCGCATCGTGCTGCGAGGCCAGCACTTCCGTCGGCGCCAGCAGGACGACCTGTCGCCGGTTCGCCACCGCCGCCAGCGCCGCATAGACCGCCACCGCCGTCTTTCCCGCCCCCACGTCCCCCTGAAGCATCCGGTTCATCGGCGTTTCGCGGGCGAGGTCGGCGGCGATCTCCCGGACGGCCTGCTCCTGTCCCGGCG
>CAZNQN010000250.1:0-4271 GCA_964574925.1 uncultured Phycisphaeraceae bacterium
GCCTTTCCTCCTTGCAAGCTGCTGGCGCTACGAGCCCTTCCTCCGCCGGATTCACGACGGCGCGGAGTTGGTCGGCGAGCCGTTGCAGGCGAACGTCTACATCGCTTCGGCCCATGCGGCCGGGGGGTGGCGCGGTGATCTGCAACGTGCCGGGGGCGGCGCCCTTCTTCACGATGCCTATGACATGATCGATTTCCTGCTCGAGCGGTTCGGGTTGCCGGCATCCGTCTGCGCGCGATGCGGCACGACGGCCGAACCCGGCACCGTCCCGAACTACGACACCGAAGACGCCGCGTCGATGTTGCTGGCCTTCGATCGGCATCGCCACGCGGTTCTCACCGTCGTGCGGGCGACGGCCGGGTTCACCTGGCACGCCCGGTTGGTGGGAACGCGCGCCGTCGCGGACATCCTCCCGCATCGTATGACCGTGACGCCCCACGACGGCAATCGCCCGCGGACCTATCGCCGGCCACGACTCGGACCGGTGGCGGCCGGTCTCTCCGTCGCGATCGACGTGGCGACCGGAACCTCGCCCGCCGCTCGGCTGGGAGATCGTCCGCTGGATGTGCTCGCGGTGATCGAGGCCGCCTATCTCTCCGCCCGCACCGGCGAGCCGGAATCCCCCCAGCGCCTCCTGGAGCGGGAGGGCGTCGTCGCATCGTTGTGAACCAAGGAAAGAAGGGTCAACCCCGCTTGCGGCGGGCACTGGGGACGGATCACGGCGGGGCGACGAGGTGGTCCGCCCGCAGATCGTCCGCGCGGGTGGCCGATCCGCCCGTGCTGAACTTCACGATCCGTGCGCCCGGTTTGACGAGGAACAGCAGGACGAATGTATCGCCCCGGCCGAGGTTTCGTTCGTTGATCTTCTGGAACGCCCCCACGCTGCCCGTTCCCTGAACGCGGTCGCGGTAGTAGATCACTTCCACCACCTTTCGACCGCCGACGGTGGCAACGGCATACTTGCCCGTGATCGGGTACTGGTTTCCCTGATCGTCTTCCACGTAGTAATTCTGGGCCACGGTGACCGCCTGGGTCAGCGCCCGTCCCAGCGTACTGCCCGCGTGGAGGCGGACGCTGGAAAGGTGCAGCAGGCGCATGTCGGGGGGCACGTCGAACCGCTCGATGGGGCGATCCCGCCCCGCTTCCTGTTCGTCCACGAACCCGACGAGGTGCCCGCTGACGAGACGCCCGCGGGCGAGGTCGAAGTCCCCGATCTTTCGATACGCGGTCATTTTCATGGGCAGGGCGTCGCCGAAGTGCGAGCCATGTTCCGCCGCCGCCACGCCGCGGACCCGCCCTCCCCGTTTTCTCCCGCCGCGTTGACCGGCTGACGGACGACGCCGCGAGGGACGGGACGAGGCCGATGCGGATGCAGCCGGCCGCTTCGCCGCGGAAGCGGGGGTTGTTCCGGCGCCGCGTTCCGGCCCAGGCCGGCTGCGCCGTCCGGGCGAGGCCGACGCTTCACGCTCGGAGAACGTCACGTTCGCCCGGGCGCCGAGCTTGTATTCGATGAAGGACGGTTGGAAGCCCGTCGGCAATTCGAAGACCACCTCCACCTCGTTGTTGTTGTCGTCGCGGGGGGAGAAAATGTCGTAGATCACCGGCCAGAACGTGCCGCCGCGCTTGCGCGCCACCACGTGGCGGTTGACCGGCTGGGAGGCGTCCGCCTGCTGGATGGCGATGGGATGATACTGCTCCACCCGGTGTCGGGACGGATTCGACCCGACCAGTCGAAACTGCCGCAGCGCGAAGACGTGCGCTCTGCGCGCATCCCGCGCCGCATCCTTGAGCCGGACCCGCACCATGCGGAATTCATGCCCGGAGGGCGGATCCTTCGGCTCGTATTCCGTTTGTTTCGGTTCGTTTCGTCCGCTCTTTTCGATGACCCGGTACACACGGTCCACGGGGGCCGTCTCCACCACCGCGATCGAATGCGGCGGGGCGTAGCGGGAGACCATCGGGTGCGTGGCATTGTTCCAGGCGATGGCCTGCACGAGATCGGGATGATCCTTCACGAAGCTGTGCGGACCGCTGAAGATGCCGTCGGAGGTCAGGGCGGCGACCGCCGCCGCGAAACGGTCCGGGCTCAGCCAGAGGTTTCGTTCCTTCTCATCGGTCGGCAGCGGAGGCGGCGGTTGCTGAAGCGGGTTCACCGCCGGAACGCGCGAAAACCCCAGCACCTTCCCGTTGGCGAAGGGCACCATCTGGACGCAGATGGCCGCCACCCCCACCATCGTCAGCGCCGTCAAAAGCCCGCACAACCCTCCTCCGACCCGTTCCACCATCGCCGGCAGCAGACAGGCCCGCCGGATCAACCGGTCGAACAAGAGCCGCAGCAACACCAGCGGGACGGTGAACAGCACGGCCAGGGTGATCGGCAGCGTATAGTCGGGGTTCCACCGGCCGATCAGTTGCACGCCCCATTGCCCGCCGATCCATTCGTAGGTGTTCAGCGCCCCGGCTGCGCAGCACAGGGTGAGCATGGCCATGATGAGTCCGCTGAAGAACCCCTGGCTTCCCTGTCGAATCGCGATCCCCGCGATCAGCACCACGACCAGGATGGACAGAATCATGGCAGTTCCTTCACCTGCGAATCTACTTCCGAGCGTTCGTCTTCAGGCAGCGCAGCACCTCGTTCATGCTGGTCGTGCCGTCGATGACCTTGAGAATGCCCTCTTCCTGAAGGTAGTACATCCGGTTCTTCCGGCAGTGGGCCTTGATCTGTTTGATCGGGGCGCCGGACGCGATCAACTGCCGGACGGTATCGTCCGCCACCAGCAGTTCGAAGATGCCCGTCCGTCCGTAGTATCCCGATCCCTGACATTTCTGGCAGACTTTTTTCTTCTTCCCCTCCTCATAGGTGGGCGGGCGGAAGAAGCGTTCGATCTTGTCCGCAGGCAGGTTGAGTTTCTTCAGCAGCGCCGGGTCCGGCTCGAAGGCCTCGCGGCATTCGGTGCACAGAACGCGCACCAGTCGCTGCCCCATCGCCCCCAGAAACGTCTTGGCCGCCAGTTGCGGATCGCGCAGCAGTTTCAGGTACCGTTCCAGGGCCTCGAACGAATCGGCCGCCTCGATGCCCATATAGATCTTGCGTCCCTCCGCGGCCGCGCGGGTCGCCAACCGGGCCGTCTCGTGGTCTTCGCACTCGCCCACCAGCACGATGTCCGGCTCGCGACGCAAGACCGTCTGAAGCGCGCGGGCGTAGTGGACGTCGGTGTTGGCCCCGTCGAAGGGCTGCTGGGTCACGTTGTCCACCTCGGTCAGCGGGCGGCGTTCCAGTGTGTGGATGTGGTTCATGTAGGCGTCGTGGGAACGGAGGATGGCGTACTGCGTCGTCGTCAGTCCGTGTTCCCGGGGCGAACTCAAAAGGAACAGTCCGCTTTTTTTCGCAATGATCTTCTTCAACGCCTCCAGACGTTGCGGTGCCAGGCCCAGTTCGGGCAGGCGGAGAACCCGCGTTTCCGATTCCATGCGGAGGGAGAGCCGTTCCCCGGCCGTCGTTCCCGACGTGCGGACTTCCATCTTGCCGGGCGGACCGTCCTGGCTCAGCAGGGCGGCCTCGATCCGACCCACCTGCGGGCGGCGGACCTCCTCCACGTTCAGCCCGGCGATCTTCTTGATAAAGCGGATGATCCGTTCGCCGTTTTCGGTCGGCACGCCTTCGTCGTGTTCGGCGAGCACGCCGTCCACCTTGTAGACGAGCCGATACCGCTCCTTGCCCGCCGTCAGTTCCGCCTGTGATGCCCGCCGCCAGAGAAGTTCGTAGAGGAAGTCCTGCACCGCGCTGTAGGCGAGCGCATCCTCGTAGTCGTCCGGCACGTCCACGAACTTGCCTTCGTGGTCTCCGATCTGGACGCGGTGGGCCTTGGCCCTGATCGCCCGCGTCTTGCCCCGATCCAGACCCAGCAGACGCTTGGCATGTCCGAGGGTGAGCACCCGATGATCCGGACGGACCCGCCCGTTGCGGTGCATGATGTAGCCCAGGATCGGCGCCCCCGTCACCACCACCCAGAACGCCACCCCCGCCGGGAACATGTTGCCCGACCAGACGGGGATCACGAACAGCCCGAACGCCGCCACCAGCGCGCCGGAAAGGATGATCAGGTTCCACTGTTCGCGCCGCGTCTTGACGACATCCGTATCCCGATCGACCCACTGGGCGCAGGCGGCCCAGGCGAGGAAAACCAGCAGAATGACGCCCACCCGGATGGGACTGACGTAAGGACCACCGTCCAGCGCTGCTGCCACGACCGCCCCGGTCATGCCGTCTC
>CAZNQN010000251.1:0-1680 GCA_964574925.1 uncultured Phycisphaeraceae bacterium
TCGACCACTGGCGCTACTACGCCGACCAGATCGAACGCATCGAGTCCCGCCCCCGCCTCCGCAACCTGCCCGGCGAGGACAACCTGCTCACCTACTTCCCCAAAGGCGTCTGTGCCGTGATCGCCCCCTATGCGTTTCCGCTGGCGATTCTCAGCGGCATGACCAGCGCCGCCCTGGCGGCGGGGGACACCGTGGTGATGAAACCCGCCCGTCCCGCGTCCGTGGTGGCGGCCAAGCTCGTCGAGATCATCCACGACGCCGGCATGCCCCCCGGCGTGGTCAACTACGTCCCCGGTCCGGGGGCGACCGTCGGCGCCTATCTCGTCGAGCACGGCGACGTCAACATCGTGGCGTTTACCGGATCGGTGGAGGTGGGCACCGGCGTGCTGCGGGCCGGGTCGATCGTCCGTCCCGGACAGGGCTTCATCAAGAAGCTCATCGTCGAGATGGGAGGACAGAACGCGATCATCATCGACGACGACGCCGATCTGGACGGGGCGGTCCAGGCCGTCGTCGAATCCGCCTTCAGCTACGCCGGGCAAAAGTGCAGCAGTTGCGGGCGGGTGATCGCCGTAAGCGGTGTCTACGAGTCCTTCCTCACCCGCCTGGAAGAAGCGGTGGCAAGCATCCCGGTCGGTCCCGCCGACGACCCCGCCACCCTCGTCGGTCCGCTCATCGACCGCGACGGTTGCGACCGCTTCCACGACGCCCTCGCCGAGGCGGAAAAAGACGCCCGCCTGCTGGTGCAAAAGGAACTGCCGCCGGGGTGCGAGGAAGGCTACTTCGTGCCGCCCACCGTCTTCGCCGACGTCCCGCCGCACGCCCGTTTGGCGCAGGAGGAGGTCTTCGGGCCCGCCCTGGCCGTCCTCCACGCCCGTGATTTCGACCACGCCCTGACGCTGGCCAACGATTCCCGCTATGCCTTGACCGGCGGGGTGTTCTCCCGCCATCCGGCGCATATCGACCGCGCCCGCCGCGAGTTCGCCGTCGGCAACCTCTACATCAACCGCCGCATCACCGGCTCGCAGGTGGACGCCCAGCCCTTCGGCGGGTTCAAGCTCAGCGGCACGGGCGTAAAGGCCGGCTCGCCCGACTACCTCCTCCACTTCATGGACGCCCGCTGCATCACGGAGAACACCACCCGCAGCGGCCTGGTGCCCGCCGATCAGCCCTCGGAAGTCTCATGATTTTCGCGCGGGACGTTCGATATCGAACCCAGGAAACCGATCGACGGGAAAACCCGGCGCCGGATCGACGCGACGGGCAAACCGGAATGCGGCGCCTCGACGCGAAGGAGAACGATGCATGAACAACGACAACCTGACGTTTCTGAGCACGACGCTGATCAACACCGGCCTGTTCGCCCTCATCCTGCTGCTACTCGCCAACCTGTTCTGATCGACGGGAACCAGGCTACCGCCTACGGACAGGGCCTGAACAGGCTCACCGTCGCCGGCTGGCTCACCACCGTCCCGCAGGTGTTGGTTATTTCCACGTGATAGGTTCCCACGTCGGGGTTGAGGGTGATGTCCAGGTGGTAGCTGGCATCCGTCGCCCCCGGAATGGGCGCGCCGTCCTTGAACCACTGGAACGTCGGCGGCGGATCGGCGTCGACCTGCACCGTCAGCGTGAAGGGGAACCCGCAGCGAACGGTCACCGACTGCGGCTGCTGAAGGATCT
>CAZNQN010000251.1:1690-4263 GCA_964574925.1 uncultured Phycisphaeraceae bacterium
CACCGAAGTCGTCGAGGTCCGCATCCCCGTCTCCGTCGCCGTCGGCGCCCTCGCATCCTGACACCGGCGGCATGAACGGCCCGCCCAGACACGATCGCCACGCCGCATAATCGTCGGCATCCACGTCCCGGTCCCGGTCGAGATCCAGCGGCGCGAAGGAAACGAGTTCGGGCAGCGGAATCAGCGTGACCGGACGCCCCGGTCCTGAGGCCGTCACCTGAAAACGATCCACCCCCGCCCCCAACCCGCCGTCCAGCATGACGGAGAACACCCCGCCGCCGTTGTCCGTCACCGGTCCGATCGTCGCGAGGCCGGCACTGTCGGCGGCGTGCGTCACGGTGACGCTCCACGCTCCATCGGTGACGGGCGTGTCCTGCCAGTCGCGCAGCGTGATCATCATCACCGCCTGCCCCGTCCCGTCGCCCGTCAGCTCCGGCGGGTCGATGGTGACCGTCGACTGCACCGCATCCGGCACACCGATCAACCCCGCCCGCCACGCGTCGAACCGCTCCCGCATCTGCAACACCGGGTCCGGGTCCGACTCCTGCTGGCCGGCGATGTCGATGTCCAGGTAATAGTCCCCGTTGGCGCAGCCCAGCTCAGCCGTGCACACCCCCGCCGTGTCCCCCGTGCGCGAGACGATCATGAAGCCGACGTGGGCGCTTTTATCGAAGATCGGCGGCGGCGATCCGCATTCGGTCGGCTCGAGCAGGGGACACGAGCACCGCCCGTCGCCGCCCATCGCATAGGCGGCTTCCATGCCGGCCATCAGTTTCTCCGGCAGACCGCCCGGTGTGTTGCGGACGGCCTCCTCGGCGGCCGAGATGACCGGCGAACCCGTCAGGATGTTGCCCTGAATGGCATAGACGATCGTTCCCACCTGCCCCGTCACGCCGCCCGCGAACGACAGCGTATCCGCCCCGGAAAAGGTCAGCGTCCGCCCCCGCACGTCGGCGATGCCGTATTGCCGCGACTGGTGGAAGGGATCGCCGGTTTCGAGGATGGAAAGAATCTCCTCCGGCCGAAGCCCGTCGAGCAGTCCTTGATGAATCTGCATCCGGTTGACGGCGTTGAAGTCCACCAGCGCCTGGGCACACGCCGCCCCCACGTCGGGAATCACCACCGGCAGTTCCGCCTGAAGATCGAACCCCGTCAGGCAGGTGGCCGACCCCACCGCGATCTCCCCGCTCCGCGTGTCCACGATCACGATGGACCAGGTGGCCAGGACCGGCCGTCCCGCACCGGCCGCAAGCATCACGGCCAGGACCAACCGACCCAAAGTACAGCATCGCCGCCCGCCGCCTTTGACGATGGTTGCGTCTTCGAACATCCTGCGTATCCCCTCTCCCCGACCGTTCCGGCTCAGGAAGTGTTTCAAAACTCGTTCGGCGAACCCATGGACGTTCGTGTCCCCGGTGCGGAGTCCGGCACCTTCCGCTCCCTCACGGTCGCGGCTCTGTCAAGCGTCCGCCGCCCACATCTGCCACCAACGTTTTGAAACACCTCTTTCGGTTTACCCTATCAGATCGACCCCGGGAGGGTCCATGATTTTTCTCCTCTCGACGAAAAAACACGTTTCCATCTGCCTGGGACCGCATGCGGGATGAGAACGCCGGCCCGTCCGTATACAATACAACGTCATGGACCGCCTCATCTATTTCGACAACAACGCCACCACGAAACCGCTGCCGGAAGTCGTGGAGGCGATGTCGCCGTTCCTGCACGACGAATACGCCAATCCGTCCAGCGTGCACCGCTTTGGCCAATCCGTCCGCCACCGCCTCGAGTGCGCCCGCGAACAGGTGGCCGCTTTGATCGGCGCCTCCCCCAGGGAGGTGATCTTCACCAGCGGCGGGACGGAGAGCATCAACACGGCCATCCGCGGTCTGCTCGCCCATCGTCCCCAGTGCCGGCGCATCGTCACTACGGCCGTCGAACACTCCGCCACCCTTCGCGTGCTGGAACGCCTCGCCGACGAGGGTTACGCCGTCGATACGGTGGGCGTCGATCATGACGGTCGCCTCGACCGCGAGGCATGGACCGCCCGTTTGCGCGACGACACAGCGCTTGCTACCCTGCTGCACGCCAACAACGAAACGGGCGTGCTCTTCGACGTGGGGGAACTTGCCGCCGAGGCCTGCGCCCGCGGCATCCCCGTCCACGTCGACGCCGTCCAGTCCGCCGGCAAGATCCCCATCCGCGTCCGCGACTGGCCCGTCCAGGCGGTGAGCCTTTCCGCGCACAAGTTCCACGGCCCCAAGGGGATCGGCGCCCTCTACCTCCGTCGCCGCACCCCCTTCGAACCGCTCCTGCTGGGCGGCAGCCACGAGTTCCGCCGCCGCGGCGGCACCGAGAACGTGCCCGGCATCATCGGCATGGGGGTCGCCGCCGAGATCGCCCTCCGCGACATGGACGCCTGCGCGAAGCGCGTCGGCGCCCTCCGGGACCGGCTCGAACAGGGACTGCTCGAACGGATCGAGGGCACGTCCGTCAACGGCCGCAACGCCCCCCGCATCTACAACACCGCCAACGTCGCCTTCCGCGGGCTCGAGGCCGAAGCCATTCTCATCCTG
>CAZNQN010000252.1:0-1870 GCA_964574925.1 uncultured Phycisphaeraceae bacterium
TCCAGCCCGGGGAGGGGGAGGTGCGGGAATCCCGCATCGCCATTCGTCCGAAAGTCGGGTTATCGGGTATGATGACATGATCATGGCACTCGAGGAAGCGCACGCGTGAAAACGGATCGGCGCCGTTCACGCCGGATCCGAAACGGCGGCGACGGCGCGATCCTTCGTTGACGCCGGCGCGGTCCGGGGTTCCTCGACGGGATCGGCCAGCTCCCGCGCCAGACGGGCGAAATCCTCCTCGCGAGCCAGAAAGGCCCGCACCACGTCCGGGTCGAACTGCGTCCCCGCTCCGTCGCAGAGGATGGCTTTCGCCCGCTCGTGGGGGAAGGCCTTTTTGTAGCTGCGCGCCGTGGTCAGGGCGTCGTACACGTCGGCGACGGCCGTGATGCGGGCGGAGAGCGGAATCTCCTCCCCCGCCAGACCGTTCGGATATCCCGTCCCGTCGTATCGCTCGTGATGCGACTCGATGATTTCGACAGCCATCGAGAGGAACCGCGAGCCGCGCACCCGCTGGATGATCGGCTTGAGGGTGGCGGCCCCGATGGAGGCATGAGACCGCATGATCTCCATCTCCTCCGGGGTGAGCTGTCCCGGCTTGCGAAGGATGGCGTCGGGGATGGCGACCTTGCCGATGTCGTGGAGGGGCACGGCCCGCTCCAGCGCCTCGAGGAACTGATCGTCGATCTGCTCTCCGAGCGGACCGCCCTGTTGGCGCAGCTCGTCCGCCAGGATAAGGGCGTACTGGGTGACCCGCTCGACGTGGCGGCCGGTCTCGCTGTCGCGGTGCTCGGCCAGCTTCGCCAGCGCCACCATGATCAGGTCGCGCGCCTCGTCGCGGGCCCGGCGGTTGATGGCGTTTTGCAGCGCCGGCTCGGCGATGTTGGCGACCAGCTCCACGTATTCCTGTTCCCGCCGTCCGATGGGCGCATCGCCGATCCGCCCGGCGATGGCCAGCACCGCCAGCACGCCTTCGCTGCCCACCAGAGGGACATACAGAACGGGAGGATCGAGACCCAGCGTATGTTCTTCCGGGCAGACGTGATCCGCCTCCTCGTCGCCGGGATTGGCCACCACGGGCACGCGGGTGCGGCAGGCCTTGCCGGCCAGACTCGTCTCCACGGGCAACGCGACGGCGTGATGCGCCGCGTCGGTGATGCCCAGATCCTGGACGGGATGCAGGAATCCCGAATCCTCCGCCCCCGGGCGCAGCACCATCAGGTTCATGCCGATGGCGAGCTGGGCGGTGGTTTCGAGCGTCATCCGGATCACGTCGTCTTCCGATTCCGCCTGGCCGAGCTGGCGGCAGAACTCCAGCAGCAACGCCAGCACGCGCACCTGCTCGCCGCGGAGCTCGTAGCTGCGGAGCAGGTCGCTCCGTTCGCGGCGCAGGCGCGCCATGGACCGCACCCGTACGAGGACTTCGGCCTTGCGAATGGGCTTCGGCACGAATTCATCCGCACCGACCTCCAGGCAGTTCACGATGTCCGCGGGATCGTTGCGGGCGCTGATGACGATGATGGGGATGTGAGCGGTTTCCGGATCGGACTTCAAACGACGGGTCGCCTCCAGGCCGTCCAGCTCCGGCATCATCATGTCCATCAGAACGACATCGGGGGGATCCTCCCGGATGATCCGAAGCGCAACGATCCCGTTTTCGGCCGCGCGCACCCGGTACCCTTCCTTTTCCAGGCACCGCTGGAGCAAGGCACGGTTGGAAGCTTCGTCATCGACCACCAGCACGGAAAAGGGACGCTCCCCTTCGTACGGTTCGTCGCCGGATGGTTCCCCCTCGGAGGAGGGTGGAACGTGCTTTTTCGCGTGTCGCCCGCGCCCTTCGACGATGTTGCGGCCGCAGCGCTTCGCCCGGTAG
>CAZNQN010000252.1:1880-4257 GCA_964574925.1 uncultured Phycisphaeraceae bacterium
GCCCGGTAGAGCGCGTCATCGGCTTCCTGCACGACGTCCGGCAAGGGGCGGCTGTCGCTCGGGGCGACGCCGATGCTGACGGTGACCCGCCCGAGCGGCGATTTCGTATGGCGGATGTTGAGGTTCCAGACGCTCATCCGGATGCGCTCGGCGATGTGCAGGGCCGTTGACATCGACGTCGCCGGAATCAGAATGACAAACTCCTCCCCGCCGTAACGCCCCACGATGTCCACGTCCCGCAGCGATTGGACGATGGCTTCGACGGCGTGCTGGAGGCAGCGGTCTCCGGCCGGGTGCCCGTAGGCGTCGTTGTAGGCCTTGAAGTGGTCCACGTCGAGCATCAGGATCGCGTAGGCTTCGCCGCGCAGGGTGGCGTTCTCGTGCTCCGCCTGAGCGGCTTCCTCCCATGCCCGCCGCGACAGCACCCCCGTCAGCGGATCGGTGCGGGCTTGCTCGCTGAGCTTCTGGTTGATCGTCCGCAGGCGTTCCGCCCGCGTCTCCATCTTCCGCTTCTCCTCCAGCAGGCGGCGCTTTTCCTCCAGGATGCGAAGATGAACCCCCACCCGCGCCACGATCTCGTCGATGCGGAAGGGTTTGGTGATGTAGTCGCAACCGCCCGCCTGGAAGGCCTCACTGATCCGATCCGTATCCGCCACCGCCGTCACGAAGATCACCGGAATGACCGAGGTGTCCGGACGCTCCCTGAGCATCCGGCAGATTTCGATCCCGTCCGTGCCGGGCAGCATCAAGTCGAGCAGGATCAGATCGGGGAGCTGTTCCTGAAGATGGGTAAACAGTTCCTCGCTGGAACCGGCGGCGAGGGTGTCGTAGCCAGCCTGCTGGAGCGCACGCTCGAGGATCACCACGTTCGTGGGGTTGTCATCAACGATCAGGATGGTCTTGCGTGCGTCCATCAAGCGATCGAGCCGCGGGTTTGCGTCCGCGCGATCTTTCGCGGGCGGAGCGGGCGGCATCCCTTTCCTTTACGGATTCGACGCCCCTTGCAGGATCGCCGCGTCGGCGTAGCGTTTCACCTGTTCGTATTCCTCCCGCAATCGCGCCAGCAGGTCCGCCGCGTCGTGCAGTTCCCCCGCCTTGGCGAGCCCCTCGAGCCGGGCGGCCACGGCGCGAAGACGCTCGGCACAGACGTTCGACGCCGCCCCTTTCAGGCCGTGGGCGGCCAGACGGATGGCCGATGCGTCCAGATCCCGCACGGCGCTCTCCAGCGATCCCAGCACGCGCGGGGCGTGATCGAGAAACGCCGTCAATGCGATCTCGTAGAGTTCCCGATCGCCGCCGAGGTTCTCCAATGCCTCGTCCACGCGAAGCGGCGCGCCCGACAGGGCGGGAGCACCCTCGGCACACTGGGCCCGGTTCTCCGGGCGGGGACCGTCTAGGCGTTGCTTGTCCTCG
Source organism: uncultured Phycisphaeraceae bacterium (assembly GCA_964574925.1). Classification (GTDB taxonomy): domain Bacteria; phylum Planctomycetota; class Phycisphaerae; order UBA1845; family UBA1845; genus CAZNQN01. The sequence continues at coordinate 3,294 of CAZNQN010000252.1, forward strand.
GTCGATTCCGATTTTTCTTTCGGTACGTCGGAACCGCCAGAACTCGCATCGCAGGGTTCCGCCGACGTCGGCTCTGGGGGCGTCTCCGGAGGCGCGCCGTCCGCCCCCTTGGCCGACGCGAGCCATTTCGCCAGCATCTGCCGCAGCTTGTCCGCGCGGATCGGTTTCGTGAGATAATCATTCATGCCCACGTCCAGGCAGCGACATCGATCGCTCTGCAAGGCGTGCGCGGTCATGGCGATGATGGGAATGTGTCGCGTCGACGGCTGGCGCCGGATGCGGCGGGTCGCCTCCAGCCCGTCCATCTCCGGCATCTGCACGTCCATCAGGATCAGATCGAAACCGCCGTCGCGCTGAAGCAGATCCAGCACCTCCCGACCGTTACCGGCACAGCGGACCTCGTGTCCGTCGCGCCGAAGCAGTCCGCAGGCGACCTCCCGGTTGACGGCGTTGTCCTCGGCCAGGAGGATCCGCCCCCGCCGGATCGTCGTCGGCTCCCCACCGGTCGCTTCGTCGCGCGGCGTGTTCTTCCGTCCCGCCGGTTCCGCATCGAGGGCGTCGAGGAGACTTCGCAGAAGCGCACGCCGCCGCACGGGCTTCTGAATGCATGGCACGCACGCGGCGCTGAAAGGCTCGGGAAGACTTCCGATCCCGTGCAGCAGGATCAGCGGTGGTTCCCGTCGCCCGGATCGTTCCAGCAGCTCCGTGCGGAGAGGCGGCTGGTCCACGCCCGGCAGGGCGACGTCCACGATCATTCCGTCCGGAGCGGGCATGTCCTCCGAACGGCCGCGCCGGATCAGATCCTTCGCCTCGGCGACCGTCCGCACGGTGCAACCCCATCCTTGCAGCACGTCCGAGAGGGCTTCCCGGACCGCTGCGGTCGGAACGGCCAGCAGGACGCTTCGGCCCGCGAGGCGATCGGCCCCCTCGCTCCGCTCCTCCTCCCCGATCGTGCGGGAGGGTT
>CAZNQN010000253.1:0-4254 GCA_964574925.1 uncultured Phycisphaeraceae bacterium
CCTTGATCTCGTATTCGCCGTCCTTGCCCGTCACGTCGAAGAACGGATGGTCGAACACGGCGATGTAGCACCCCATCCACGGGTGGACGTCACACTTGGCCTTGAACACGCTTTCCGGTTTCAGGTGGATCTCCTTCTCCATGCCCTTCTTCGGCTGGGAGAAGTTCATCTGCTGATTGACCTTCGGCAGGAAATGGATGTTGTGGTTTGTGGGATCGTCGTTGACGATCTTCAGCGGCTGGGTGTCCATCATCGCCACGACATGCGGTTTGTACTGGCACCCGTGCTGATCGAGAATCACCGGCTCCGTCTTGGGCTTGAAGTTCCGCTCCTTCAACCCCGTCTTGACGTAGACCAGGACGTTGCGCAGCGTCGGGGGGTTCGTCTTCTTGTTGATGATGACGTTCTCGGTGCCGATTCTTGCCACGCTCTTTTTGCAGTTGGGGTCCTTGTTGGTGTTGATGACCGTCCGCTTGTACCGGTCCGGATCCCCCTTGAAGATCACCTTCCCCTTGACCACCGCATTGTCCGCCTGGACGGACGCCGCCGCCCACAACAACCCCAGCACCATCACACCGGTTGAGTCCATGCAACGCATGATCGGTCTCCTGTCTGCCATCGTCTTGCCGTGTTCCTGATCGTCCTGATCGTGGGACCGCCGCTCGCCGCGGTCTCGATCCCCAGGACCGAACCTATTCATCCTCGAACTCGTCCTCGTCGAAATCCGCCTCGCCCTCTTCGAACTCGCCGCCTTCCTCCTCCACCGTGATCTTCGGCAGCGGCGCCCGCGTGTTGGTCGCCCCTGCATGGTACAGGAAATCCACCAGCAGGTTAATGTGGTCGGTGCTGGTGCCCGGATAGGTCGGATCCCCCTCGAAGGGGCTGACCCCGCCGGGGAAGTTCTGCGGCATCTTGGTGCCCGGCTGGATCAGCTGCGGTTCCAGCATCCAGTTGAACACCCATTTCCGACGCAACCGTTGATACGTCAGCGACAGGTTCGGCGCGCTGGGCGCCTGGAGCATGATCCGCTCCGGCTGACCGTCCGGCCCGGGGCCCTCGAAAATCGCCTTGGTCTCCACGTCGCCCGTTTCGTAGTAGACGTTCTCGGCGCTGATCAGCGTATGCCCGTCGATGACGGAACCGATCGGATACGGTTTCCCGTTCAGCACCGCCACGGCGTCCTTTCCCTCCCCGCGGACCGCGTCCAGGCGATAGACCTGCACGAATTCGTCGGTGTTTTTCGCCGGTCCGGGGAGCATCGGCCCCAGAACGTGACACTTCAAACATCCCATGTCGTTGAAAAACGAAAATCCCAGCTCGAACCGCTCCTTCGAACCGAGCGGGGCGGGCGGTTCCACGAACGGATACGAAACGTCGTACAGCGATTACAGGAACTTCACCCGCCGCAGCAGTTCCTGATCCGCCTCCCCGTTGTGCAGCAGATCCAGCTCCTCCCGCCGCATCAGTTGCCGTTCCACCGCGAAGCGTCGCAGGTCGGCCGTATATGCCTCCAGCGAATCCTGCCGGAACCAGTCCGATCCCGGCGATTTCGCCGACGCCTTCGCTTCGTTCGAGGTTCCCGCGGAGGCGGTCTCCGCCTTCGCTTTCTGTTTCCCGATGTACTCGTCCACCGGGTCGAGGCTCTTTTTCAGTCGGGCGGAATCCGCCTGGCTCAACGCGGCGAAATACTCCACCAGAACCGTCGCCTGTTCCCCCGTCAGATTGAAGCTCGGCATCCGGACCTGGAGCCAGGGTCGCAACGGCTGGACGTGCTGGAAAAACTGATGCAGCCAGTGATGCTGCACCTTCGCCCCCTCGCCCCACAGCAGCGGCGGAGCGTTGACGGCGTCGAACTCCAGGCGGTCGCCGATCTTCCGCCGGAAATACTGCTGGATCGTCGGCGCATTGTCCTCGATCTGGTGACACGCCACGCAGTTGAGCTCCCGCGTCAGCTGCCGCCCCTTGGCGATCGGTCCCAACGTGTCCACGTCGTAGCGGATCCGAAGCTTCCCGCTGACCCGCGACGGAACCCGCGAAAGCAAGAACGTCGTCAGCGCCTCCGCCTCCCGTTCCGTCAGGTAGAAGTTGGGCATCTTCAGCTTGTCGTACGGTCGTTTGATCTTCCCCCGGTCCCAGATCCGCGGATTGAGCAGCTTGTGCTTGGCGAACGCCGCATGCGTGTGGGTGATCTGCTCCTCCGCGTCGTCCGGAATCGGCGACCAGTAGCGCAGCGTCTTATGCTCCGGTCGATAGATGTACTTGTAGATGTGCTCCTTCTCCTTCCGCATGTCGTCGAAGGCATCGTCGTAGAAGGCGAAATCGAGCTGCGAAATCGGCTTCTCGCCCCACGTGCTCAGATCGGTCCCCGGCGGGGTGGCCGTCTCGAAGCCCGGAATCTTGTGGCATGCGTAGCACCCGTAATGGGAGATCATGCGGGCGCCGAGATAGAACAGCTTCTTGTCCTCGACACTCATGCCCGTCACCAGACGGCGGGCTTCCTTCTCGCCCAGCGACGGCGAGAGCCGCGTGATGAGCATGTCGGTCAGCTCGCCGCCCTCGTCGGCCATGATCGCCCGGCTCCGCCGTTCCGACCGCTGCCCCGACAACAGGATGAACACCAACCGATCCGCCATCTCCCGCCGCAGCGTGTTCATCTCGAACTCATGCTGTTTGAAGTCGTCGTTCCGCTGCGTCATCAGAAACGCCGTCACGTCGGCCGCCTCTTCCGGCGTCAGCCGCAAACGCGGCATCTTCGTCTCCGGCGCATAATGCCGCGGATCGATCAACCACGAATACAACCACTCCGGCGAGACCTTCGATCCCACCCCGGACAGCTCCGGCGCGAACCGGGTCAGCACCGGCGGGTGGTAGCCGTCTTCCGGTCGGAAACGGGCCTTGTCCGGCTCCAAAAACGTGCTCCGCTCGTCGATGAAGTGCGCCATGGCATAGCGCACCCGCTCCTCGTAGGTCATCCCCAGGTAGCGGAAGCGCGCCGTCTTCTCATCGATCCCTTCCCGCTCCGCGATGTCCTTCGTGATCCACTCCTCCCCGAAGAGCCGCACGTTCGCATGGCACGCCAGACAGCCGAGCTTGCGGAACAACGTCTCGCCCCGTTTCGGATCCCCCGTCACCCCCTCCGGTTTCGGTATCGGCTTCCACGGACGGGAGACGGTGAACAGGTATTTGCTGATGGCCGCCACTTCGGTTTCCGTCCGCAGCACCGGATCGGGATCGTAGGCGTTGGCGCTGTCGGGCAGGCTGTTCTCCTGAAGGAACATGTGCGGCATCCGCGTGGACGGACGGAACTTCTGCGGGAAGAAGACCCACTGCTGCACGAACTTCGGTTTCAGCTTGGACGCCACGTGCGTCAGGTCCGGACCGACCTTGCGGGCGCGGGGAATCTTGTCCACGTTGTGGCAGTTGACGCAGCCCAGTTCCGTAAAGAGCTGCCGCCCCAGGTTGATGCGCTTCCCGTGTCGCTCGCCCTGGTAGCGGGCGATGTCGGTGATCTCCGTGTGGCACTTCGCACACCCCGCCTCGGTGTACTTGGGCAGCCGGATGGGACGCTCCCAGAAGTGCTCGATCGTCTCGAAGGTGACGTTCGGCACGCCGAGAATGCGGATGTAGTACTCCTCTTCCCACCGCTCCCGCACCTCGTGGGTGGGCGGCGTATGGGCGGCCTGCACGAAGTCCGTCTCCTGCGAGTTGCCCTCGTGACAGACCGAGCAGCCCATCTTGGCCGCCGGGTGCGGCGAGTTCACCGATACGTACAGCTCCAGATGCGGATGCGCGAGCAGCGGTTGCCCCAGCTTGATCGTCTTTCGCCCCGTCAGTCGCAGGTAACTGTTGACCTTCTCCAGCAGCGCCTCGAAATACGCCTTCCGTTGCGCTCGCGTCAGTTGCTCCCAGTGATCGGTCACGTGTCCGACCGGCAGCGGTTCCGTCTCCCCCGACAGCGTGGGCGGCTCCGGAAACGAGAGCGGTTCGAACCCCTTCCGCCGAAGCGCCTCGTTGATCGCCGGCAACCGTCGCTCCAGCTTCCGCGCCAACCGGTCGGGCGAGAACTCCGGATCGTCGATGGCCACGTGGCAGGAGGCGCACATGTCCACCCGCTGGACCGTGGTGAAGTTGTAGTTCTTGCGCAGGTCGGGCAGGACCTGCTTGCGCACCTTGATGGTGGGCGCCACGAAGTCCAGCAGCGGGGCGTTGCGGAGCTTGTTGAACAGGCTCGGCCGGGTCGCCCGGATCTTGTTC
>CAZNQN010000254.1:0-3613 GCA_964574925.1 uncultured Phycisphaeraceae bacterium
TCCCTGAAGAGCCCCGCGATCTCCTCACTGCGGACGTCCTTGCCCCTGAGCACGGCGGAATTCATCGACCGGCCCCCGTCCGCTGGACGAAAAGACGGAACTCTTGGAGGGCCGGTTCCGCCAGCTTCCGGAACGTGGCGCCGTCCATCTCGCACACATCGAAAAAGCCGTCGCGCCGGACGCCCGGCAGCGGCGACGGGGTGACGGCATCGGAGCGGAAGAGCCCGTACAGACCCGCCTCCTCGTCCCCCACCAGCCGTTCGATGCCTTCCAGCCGCACAGATCCGTTCCTGGCAACATAGCGCACGGTGGCCGGCCCCAGTTCGCCGACGACCTCGCCCAGCCCCCGGCTCGCCCCCATCCCGACACGGATGCGGCCCTCCGAGAGATCCGCGAGCAGCTGGACGAGCAGCCCCACCTGCCACAACTCGAAGTTGTCGACCCCGATCACCGTTTCGAACTCTCCCCGTGTCAGTACCTCGAGCTGGAATTTCGCAGGCCCGGCAACTCCCCCCGTGTGACGGTCGATCGCGACGCCGTCCCGCACCTCGACGTCGAAGTCCTTCGACTTGAGGTAGGCGTCGCGGATCGCGATTCGCCCGGCGAAGGCCAAACTGCCGAACAGGCGGCAGGCAGGACAACTACGCTTGTAGGCAGTGGGTTTGTCGACGTTCTTCAGGCGCTCTCCGCAGGCCGTCTCGGGGTCCTTCCGGCCCGCGTACGGGACGCACACCGGGGGCCCGCCGGCCGGCGCCAGCGTCCGGATGATGCGCTCGGCGTAGGAACGAAACACTCCCTTGAGGCTGGTTCCCGGAAGGTAAGGCTGCTCCTCGCCGTTCCTCTTCGTCCGGACGAACACCATGTCCGGTCCGACGAGCTGTTCCGCCCCGGCCTTGACCAGGATCGGCCCCTCTGCCCGGATCGTCACCGGAATCCTGAGGTCGCACAGGAGTTTCTTTCTCATCGCGCGCCCCCCTGTCCGGCGAGCTCGCTCTCGATCGCGTGCCGCATCGCCGCCTCGTCGACGACCGCTGCCTTGCCCCCAACCAGGTACCCGATCAGCGCCGCCCGCCCGTTTCGATCGAGATCCAGCTCCTCGACGCGCAGATCTTCCAGTCGCGCCGCACCCAACCCGCGCGACGTCAGCCCGCCGATGTGGAACCCCCGCCGCCATTCGAACAGCACCGCGAACAGGAGCGCCTTCTGGCGCTCGTCCAGATTGTGACCCTGCATCCGGAAGCGGAACCTCGCTCCCGCCGGAACGACTTCCACGTCGAACTTGAGCCCCCGAGCCGCCGTGCGGCCGTCGCGGTCGAGGCAGACGCAGTCGCGGACCTCCGTTGCCCCCGCCCACTCCATCACCGCAGCGTCCGCAAACGACACTCGCGACGCCGCCAGCGGGCTTCCGAAGATCCGGCACGCGAAGCAGGTGTGCTTCTCGACGATGCCGTCGACCTCGCTCCCGGCTGCTTTCTGCAGTTCCTCGTCCGCCTGCTTGCGCACATTCGGATCTCCGCTCGCACAGCCTCTCCCGGCTTCCAGGTGACACGCGCCAAGCCCGAGCGCCTCGGCGAAGCGTTCCGCTGTCGCGCGGAACACACCCTTGAGCGACGAACCGGGAATGAACGGTTCCCCGCGCACCGTCAAGACGATGCCGTTGTCGGAGGCGCCCCGGCCACTGCCCCCGGATCCGACGTGCAACGCCGTCTCAGTGACGATCACGCCGCTGGCGTCGAGCCTCTCGCGGAACTCGAGCATCGTTGCTTCTCCTTCCCTGCCGCTGGCGGTACAGCACCTCCATCACGAGGACGGTCAGGAACCGCTCCAGTAACTCAGGCTCCCAGCCCAGGCTGCCGTCCCGCTTCCGCCGCACATCCTTCACCTCCGGCGCCGTACCGGCACAGACATCGCGGACGACTCCCCAGAACGCCGGGCTGCGTGCTGTGCTCCGGCTTCTCATCCTCTCCGCGAACTCCACGAGGCCATCCGTACCCTGCGCCCGCACGATATTGAGCAACCGATGCAGCTGCGCAGCCGTCACCGGTTCCATGCCTTGCGATCGCTTCAGGATCGCCTTCGCCGCGGCTGCGAGTCTTGGCGTCTGGACCGCGAGTTCCCGTGCGTTCACGGCTCAGCCCCTGGAACCGACCTGGAACAGGTACACGCTATGGACGTCGCGAAACGCCGCCCCCGCCAGGCGCTCCGGGACCCGCTCATGGACGATCACCTCGGGATCGGCGTTCCGCTCGAGGGACGCGTTCCTTAGCTTCTCCAGTAGCGCCAGTGCCTCGTCGGCGAATCGCGGGTTGCCCGCGACCCACGCGCCCTTCGTCCCTTTCTTCTCGGCCCCCTGACCGGCCTGCCGCTTGATGAACATCTCGATCTCTTCGAACGCCAGCGCCTGAAGCGCGATGCGTTCCAAGTTCGCGATCTGCGTGCGGCCGCCGCTTCCGAACCGCTCGGCAGCCAGCGTTCCGAGGCTGCGGATATCCTCTGCGTGGCGGATGAGCGTCTGTGCGACCCACGCGCGGTCAAATGCGTTGGCTTTCGGCATTCTCACTCTCCAGCTGCGGAAGGAGCCACGGATCCCAACCGAAGACGGCGCCGAAACCTTCCGAACGCCGGATCCCGATACCGGAATACTCGAGTTCGCGTACCCGCCCGACCAGGACGCCTCGGTCGAGGTCCGACGTTCCGAGAACGACGGATCCCGCCGCGACGCCGATGTCGCGGCTCTTCGGAACGTTTCCCGCGAGATTCCAACCGGCGATTTGCACTGTCTCCACGTGGCAGGTAGCGTCCGCTCGCAATCCGAGGTGCTCGCGAAGCTCACGGACGAGGTCGCTGTGGCAGCGCAAGGCCCTGTCGAGCAGGATCGCCGGCGTGATCACGCTCAGGGCGACGACGGGTGCTTCGAGCCTCTCCTCGACGGCACGCCAGGCTTCGGCCCGGTGCTCCAGATTCGGCCACGGATCCGCCGGTTTCTGCGAGATCTCGATCCGGAATCGACCCATCCCGGACGAGCGGGAGCGGCCGATAAGCAGGGGATGCTCCTGGGTCAGAGTCCGCAGTGCGGCGGCATCCTCCGGGTGAAACCGTGCCCTCCCCAGGAAACAGACCGGCGCCCAGTCCCCGCCGCCCGGATCAGGACTGTGTGGCGCGATCACCTCGTAGCCGAAGAGAATCCCGGACCGCGCCGTTCCCCGCGAACGGTCGATGCCGACGTGCATGCGGGTCTCGCGGTGCGGGGTGACGATGCGACCGTCCTTCCCTGCCGGCAGCCAGGAACGGTACCGGACGAGCCGGCCGTCGCATCCCGGATGGCGGCACTTTTCGAGGGCCGGGAAGCGCTCGGTGGCGTAGGCGAAGCTCAGGTCGATCACACCGTGTCCGCCGGACGCGATGGGCCCCTCATGGTGTTTGCACGTGCGGGCCGTCAGCGGTGCCGGCCGCGAGGGGTCCGGCCCCGGGAAACAGAACGGGAAGACGTTTCGCCCGCTCAGGAACACCCGTTCGAAGCCCGCGCGGTCATCGGGGTGCACCCGGCGCCACAGCGTCGCGAGCGCTCCGCGGAGGGTGCTTCCCGGAACGTAGTCGAGCGTCCTCGCGATCG
>CAZNQN010000254.1:3623-4253 GCA_964574925.1 uncultured Phycisphaeraceae bacterium
CTCCGGTTGCAGCCGGATCGTGAAGACGTCGTTCACTGTCTCTGCCCCCCCAGAGCGGCGAGCACGTCGTCGCGCGGCAACTCCTGGCCGCTCGGGTCCGTGATCCGGAGGACGCGGACGCTACAGCGACCACGCCCGGCCGACTTCCCCCCGCCGAGCGCGGTGGTCAGCTCCAGGGCTGCAACGAAGAGCGCGAGGTCCCGCCTTCCGTGATCGTGGTCCTCGGTGCGGAAATCGATCGTGCCTTCGACGGCCCCCGCAAACCACACCTCTTCGTCGAACAGCCTGCGGGGTTTCTGCGTACCCCTCCGGCGATCCACACTGACGCGCATCATCGTCTGGAGTTCCGGATCGCTCGGTCCCAGAAGATCGTGGAACACGGTCACCGCATCGCTGTTGCCGCTGCCGAAGACGCGCTCCACCGGTCCCGGTTCCGTCCGGCGGCGGACCTCCTCGGGCGCGTGCGGATCGGACACCCGATCCCCGAACACCCGACACAGGCGCTCCATCTGGTGACGCACCACGCCCCGTACATGGGAGCCGGGGATCACGGGGCGTCCCATGGCCCTGGCGATGCAGCGGTCGACAGCCCCCGAGCCGACCCCGGCACCGGGATGCACGGCCCCCACG
>CAZNQN010000255.1:0-4216 GCA_964574925.1 uncultured Phycisphaeraceae bacterium
GCTCGAAACCCACGGACTTTACGACCAGTTCCATCCTTCGTATACGCGGATGGTGCCCGCCCATTACGTCACCGAGATCGCGCTGGTCGGATGTCCCGACCCCAATCCGGTGTATCGCCGCTTCTTCTCGCCGGAGCGGGAAACGTTGCCCGCGGACCTCGACGAGATCGGGCGGGCGTACATCGAGGCCACCCGGAGGGAACTGGCGCAGTGGCTTGCCCGCTTTCCCGCCGACGCGCCCGTGGGCGTCTGTTTTTCCGGTGGGATCGACAGCGGGGCGGTCTTCCTGCTGCTCTATCACCTGCTCATGACGGAGGGGGGGAACCCGGCGCGGCTCAAGGCCTTTACGCTCTGCGTGGACGGCGAAGGAGCAGACCTCGCGCAGGCGCGGCGGTTCCTCGAAGCGCTGGACCTGTCGATGTTCCATGAGCCGATCGACGTGCCCGCCGCCTGGGTGGATTACGTCGAAGCCGTTCGCGTGCTGGAGGATTACAAACCGCTGGACGTCCAGGCGGGGGCGGTGTTGCACGCCCTGTGCCGGGGGATCCGACAGCGCTACCCCACGTGGCGCTACCTGGCGGACGGCGACGGGGGGGATGAGAACCTCAAGGATTATCCGATCGAGGAGAACCCGGAGCTGACCATCCGCAGCGTGCTCAACAACCGGATGCTCTACCACGAAGGATGGGGCGTCGAGTCGCTGAAACATTCGCTCGTCTACACCGGCGGGCTGAGTCGCGGATGCACGCGCGGGTTCGCGCCGACCCGCGCCCTGGGATTCGAAGCGTTCAGCCCCTTCATGGCGCCGCGGGTGATCGAGGTGGCCGAGGGCATCCCCTTCATCGCGCTGACCGAATGGAAGCACGATCGCCTCTATCGCCTGAAGGGGGAGGTCGTCTCCCGCGGGGTGCGGGCGGTGACGGGGATGGAGATGCCGGTCTTTACGAAGCGCCGCTTTCAGAAGGGGGCGCTGAGCGAGCGGCGGTTTGCGGACTGGTTCCCGGCGTCGCCCCACGAGTATCGTCGTGTCTTCAATGCGGCCTTTGCCGGTTGAGCCGCCGCCGGACGGGCGGTGGATCCTCGCCCAGCGCGGGCCGCGCAACCCGGTCGATCCGCAGCGGCCCTATGCGGTCCTCGTCGAGCCGGAGCGGACGCGCGACGGTCGCGTGGAGGACGTGCTGACCGTCTTTCTCACCAACAGGACCTGCCCGTTCCGCTGCCTGATGTGCGACCTGTGGAAGAACACCACGCCGCAGCGGGTGCCGGTCGGCGCGGTGGCGCGTCAGGTGGAAGACTCCCTGCGCCGACATCCGCACGTGCGACACGTCAAGCTCTACAACGCCGGCAATTTCTTCGACGATCAGGCGATTTCACCGGCCGACCGGCGGCGCATCGTCGATCTGGTCGCCGATCGGGAGACGGTGATCATCGAGTGCCATCCGCGGCTGGTCGATGATCGCTGCCCGGCGTTCGCCAAAGTGCTTCGCCCGCGCTTGCAGGTGGCCATGGGGCTGGAGACCGTCGATCCCGACGTCCTGCCGCGGCTGAACAAGCAGATGACGCTGGCGGATTTCGAGCGTGCGACGCGCCTGCTGCGGGCACACGACATCGACGTGCGGGCGTTCATCCTGCTGCGGGCGCCGTTTCAGTCGGAGGAAGAAGGGGCATACTGGGCGATGCGTTCGATCGACTACGCCCTCGCGCTCGGCGTGGAATGTTGCGCGGTGGTACCGACGCGGGCGGGCAACGGGGCGATGGATCGCTTGATGGAGCAGGGATGGTTCCACCCGCCGTCGTTGCGGTCCATCGAGCGGGTGCTGGAGTACGGAATCGGCCTGGAAAGTGGACGGGTCTTCATGGATCTGTGGGACATCGAGACGTTCGCCCCGTGCCCGTATTGCCGCGAAGCGCGGATCGAGCGGCTCCGCGCGATGAACCTGATGCAGAAGCTTTCGGAACCGGTCTCCTGCGCCCGGTGCGGAGAATAAGGAGGGACGATGGCACGCGGCGCGGTGATCTTCGACCTGGACGGGACGCTGACGAAGCCGTACCTGGACTTCGACGCCATTCGTGCGGAGACCGGCGTGACGGGGCCGATCCTCGAGGCGATGGCCTCGATGGACGAAACTCGCCGCCGGGAGGTCGAGACCGTGCTGCTCCGTCACGAGGAGGAGGCGGCTACCCGCGTCGATCTTCAGCCCGGCGTACGGGAGGTTCTCGACGGGTGTCGTCGTCGCGGCTACGGGACGGCCATCCTGACCCGCAACAGCCGGCGATCGGTGGCGACGATCCTGCGGCGATTCGACCTGTTCGTGGATGCGCTGCGGACGCGGGAAGACGGGGCGATCAAACCCTCGCCGGAGCCCATCCGCTCCATCCTGCGGGAGCTGCACGCGGACGCCGATCGCAGCTTCATGGTGGGCGATTACCTGTTCGACATCCAGTCGGGGTGCCAGGCCGGGACGAAAACCGTTCTGATGATCGGCGACCGTTCGAGGCCGGATTTCGCCGATCGGGCCGATCACGTCATCCGCTCCCTGCCCGAATTGCTTCCCCTGCTGGACAAGGGAGGGCACCAGGACCTGTCCGCCGTTTCCCGGCGCAGATGAAAAAGCGTCGGCGGGATCCGTGACCGTACGCTCGTTTTTGTGATTCGGCCCTTGTGTTCAAAGCCGCCGGCTTGAGGACTGCTCGATACGATGGGACGCATCCGCATCGACCGGAAAAAGGACCGGATTCTATTCCGGGAGATGCTCCGGTACATCTCCCTGGAACCGCTGCACGGTTTCATTCCCGCGTCGGGGTTGTGGAGATTCGTTTCCGTTGGGGCGGTGAAGAGGGGACGGCGGGAATCTCGTCGACCCCTGTTGCGCGGCGGGTGGTACGCCCTTCGCGCAGTCGGCGGGCGATCAGCAGCACCGGTCCGCTGGCCGCATACCACAGTACCAGAATCAGCAGCGTCGGTGCCTTGATCGACCAGGCCACCGCGATGAGCAGCACCAGCGTCATCACCCGGCTGAACGGCCGCCGCCCCAGCAGGTACGCGCGGTAGAACCGCCGGTAGGGGATGCGGCTGACCATCAAAAACGCCAGCGTCAGCGCCACGAACGGAAGACTGTAGACCACCACCGAGCGGGCCACCGGTCCCATCTCATGCTGAAAGAGGATCAGGGCGACCATGACGCACGCCGCCCCCGGCGTGGGCATGCCGTGGAACGTGCGGTAGTCGAAATCCGCCTTCATGTGTTCGACGTTGAAGCGGGCGAGTCGCACGGCCGCAAAGGCCACGTACACCGCCGCCGATACCCACGTCGCCCGCCCGACGAAGTGGTCGCTCAGCGGGGAGGGAAGGATGTTTTCCGCCGCCAGTTCGCGCGTCATCAGGGCGACCATCAAGGTAGCCGGCGCCACGCCGAAGGTCACCACATCGGCCAGCGAATCGAGCTGCCCTCCGAAGTTGGTCGTATTGCGCGTGTAACGGGCGATCAAACCGTCGAACAGGTCGAGAATCATCCCCACGATCACCATCCCCGCTCCCACCGCGAGGAACGAGGGCAACAGACGCTCGATGAGCGATTGCGGCGCCGGCGTGGACGGCATCTCCGGAACGCCCGCCCCAAGGTCGTACATCGCCCGCAAAGCGAAGTGGATGGCCGCGAACCCGCACACCAGGTTCCCCAGCGTCATCAGCGTGGGCGTCAGGGCGAGCGAACGGAGCCGTCGTCGGCGTGGACCCCGCGGCTGACGCCGGGCAGGGATGTTCGGCAGGATCGTCATGACGTCTCCATCGCCACGGGGGAGCGTGCCTGCTCGTGCTCCGGTCGATTCGGCGCTTCCGGAACCGGTTGGCGGACCATCACGGTCAGCCCGGCCTTGACTCTGTCTCCCACGCACACGCAAACGGTCGTTCCCTGGCGGCGGGGGACGATCAGCTCCGTGCGCGAGCCGAACTTGATCAGCCCGAACCGCGCCCCGATCGGCAGATGTTCCCCGATGCCGACGCGGCAGACGATCCGCCGCGCCACCATGCCCGCGACCTGCCGCACCACCACGGGACCGGATAGCGGCGGGTCGGGATCGAGCACCAGCGTGTTCGATTCGTTGCGCAGACCGGACTCGGGGTGGCGGGCGTCGAGGAACTCACCCTTGCGGTAGGTCCGGCTCCGCACCACGCCCCCGCACGGCATCCGGTTGATGTGGACATTGAAAAGGCTCA
>CAZNQN010000256.1:0-4204 GCA_964574925.1 uncultured Phycisphaeraceae bacterium
CGTTGCATGCACGGCAGCTCTGGCCGTTTGTTCGCAGCGTGCAGAGCCTGGAGCTGGATGCGTTCGGGATTGCGTTGGCCCGGTTCAAGAAGGAATTCAAAGGGGCGAAGTTGCTTGACCGAGACCGTTGCCGATGGGCCCGGCAGGATGAGCCGTATGAAGACGAGAAACGGCGCAAGCATGTCAGGCGGTTCCTCACCAAGGGGACGCGAAAACAGCAACCGACCAGGGAAGAGTTTACGGCTTACGGGCAGGCGTGTTTGCGGATGGCGAGGGGATGTTTCCGGTTGTTGCGGGACCACGAAGCGGTTCTTTTTGCAGCGGTGATCCCCCGGGACGCACGACCGCCCCGAACGCGTCGCGCGGACGAGTACCTCCGCAAGGATCGGGTTTTTCTGTTGGAGCGGTTTTTCTATTTTCTGGAGGAGAAACAGGAACATGGTTTACTCGTCGTCGATCAGGTGGAGGACGTCAACGATCGACGCCTTGCCCGGCGGTTGGAATCCTACTTCACCAAAACGCGCAAAGGTCTGTACCGGACGGCGTGGATCGTCCCCTCTCCGCTTTTCGTCTCTTCGGCCATGACCATTCCGGTTCAAGTCGCGGATGTGTGTATCTACTGTGTGAACTGGGGTTTTCGTCTTCCGGCGGTGGGTATGAATGCGCCCGTCCGCGAGGAGATCGCCAGGGAATTTGGTTCCTGGTTGAATCAGCTTCAGTACAAAGGGCAGGGGTACAGGGAGGGCGAGGTCTACGCCACCTACGGGATCGTGTATGTGCCTGACCCGTATCAGGCGAAAACGGAGGACAAAAAGAAAGGAGGCAACGCCTAGAGGCCGCATCCCAGACGGGGCGACCTCCCGGCTGAGCCTCCATGAATAGTATCGTTTCCGGATTCTCGAAGTTCAAGCGGTTTAGCTGCGTTCAGTAATAGTGCAAAAAATCTTCATGGGTGTGACTCTCTCGCGTCGGGTTTCGGGCACCCCGGGAGAAACGCCCACGGGGCCGCCGGGCGCTCCCGCATCCCAAGCTTTCCGAGGGGGATCGCTAGGACGAGCGGGGCGTGTCCCCCGGCGGTTCGATGTCGCGGAGGGGGAGTTCGATTTCCATCGTGCCGCCGCCGATGACGACCCGCTGCTTGTGCAGGGCGAGGCGGACGACGCGGGCGGTCCGGCGGAGCGACCTGACGTAGACGGGATCGCCCGGTTGAAGACGGGCGATCCATTCCGTCCACTGCTCGAAGGCGCGGCGGGCGGTTTCCAGGGCGTGGGCTTCCTTTTCCAGTCGTTCGCGCTGGCGGCGGGACTGAAGCTCGGCTTCCTGGGCGCGGCGGCGGGCCTTTTCCGCGTTGCGGCGCGTCCGCAGCGTGCCGGCGATGGCGCGGTTCAGCGCGCGGGTGGAATCGTCCAGGTACCGTCGGGCCTGGTCGATCAGGCGGGCGGGCATGCCGAGTCGCCTGGCGATGATGAGGGCGTTGCTGTTGCCCGGCTCGCCGATCCGCAGGTGGTAGGTGGGTTGGAGCGTGTCGGGGTCGAACTGGACGGCGGCGTTGTCGACGCGCTCGGTGGTGTAGGCGACGGCCTTTAGCGCCGAGAGGTGCGTGGTGACCACGGCGCGGACGCCGCGTTTGAGCAGCTCGCCGACGATGGCGCGTCCGATGGCGGCGCCTTCGTCCGGGTCGGTGCCGGCGCCGAGTTCGTCGATCAACACGAGCGAGCGCGATCCGCTGTGCGTGAGCATGTCCAGCAGCGTGCTCAGGTGCGAGCTGAAGGTCGAGAGCGACTGCTGGAGGCTCTGCTCGTCGCCGATGTCGAGGAAGATCCGCGTATAGATCGGCAACTTCGTCCCTTCCGCGGCGGGGATGGGGATGCCGCACTGGGTCATCACCGCCATCAGGCCGACGGTCTTGAGCGTGACGGTCTTGCCGCCGGTGTTGGGCCCGGTGACGATCAGCACGTCGAAGTCGTCGCCGAGGCGGACGTCGATGGGGACGACCTCGCGCGGCGTTGCGCCTTCCTGCGTTTCCCGGTCGAACAGCTCCACGAGGACGGGGTGGCGGGCGGCGCGGAGGTCCAGCACGTTGTGCTCGTCGATGTGCGGGCAGATGCCGTGTCGTTTGCGGGCGTAGCGGGCCTTGGCGGCGATCAGATCCAGCGTGGCGAGTCCGCGCAGGGTGGTGAGGATGGCGGGGGCGTTGAGCTGGACCCGCTTGGACAGCGCTCGCAGGATGCGGTCCACTTCCTTGGCCTCCTCATCGCGGAGGCGGACGATGGTGTTGTTGAGTTCGACGGACTCGGCCGGCTCGACGAACAGTGTCGCGCCGGTGTCGCTGCTACGGTGGATGATGCCGGGGATGCGTCCCCGATGCTCGGCTTTGAGCGGCAAGACCATGCGGTCGTCGTGGAAGGTGGTGCCGGCGTACTGGAGCATGCGCGTCAGGTGCGTCTGGCGGAGGATGCGGTCGAAGGTGGCGCGGATGCGGCGGCGGGCGTGTTCGATAGCGCGGCGGATGGAGGCGAGCTTTTCGCTGGCGTGGTCGGCGACGCGGCCGCGGGCGTCGATGGACTCGCGGATGGTCTCCGCGATCGAACTGAGATCGTCGATCCGTTCGCGCAGCGAAGCGAGGGTGGGGGCGGCGTCGGCGATCTCCGCCAAGTAGGTGCTCACCGCCCGCGTGGCCGCCAGCGTGTCGGCGATCCGCGCCAGCGGTTCCGGTTCGAGCGGGGCGGGGAAGGCGGTGGCGCGGACGTATTCCTCGATGTCGCGGACGCCGCCGAGGGGAGGGAAGCCGTGCGTGTCGGCGACGGCGAGCAGTTCCCGCACCTGGTCGAGCCAGCGGCGGACGACGTGTGTTTTCGTCGAGGGCGTGAGGGAGAGGGCGAGTTTCTTGCCCGGTTGGGTGTGGCAGTGGGAGGCGAGCACCTCCCGCACGCGGTCGAACTCGAGTTTCTCCAGCACGGCGGGCGGGGCGACGCGATGGGACGCCGGGCGGGACGCGGCAGGGGCGTCGCCGCCAGGTCCGATTTGTCCGACAAGTTTATTCCTGTTCGCCGAGGTCATCCGGCTATACTATAGCAGACCCTCGGGTCACGTTTCGAACGGGCAGATCGAACAGACGAGGTGGAACCGATGCGACGAACCATGCGCATGTGGGTCGGCGTTGTTGCCGCGGCGGCGTCGGCGCTGACTTTCCTTCCTTCCGTCACGCGGGCGGACGATCCGCTTCCCCGACGATACGAGCTGGCCGACTTGGAGGCCCTGCAACGGGCGTTCGTGAAGCTGGCGGACCACGTCCGGCCCAGCGTGGTGGCCATCCGCACCTACCGCGTGGGCAACCCGCACGATCTGCTCAGCCGGTTGGTCAAGCGTCCCTACAGCCAGGGCAGCGGGTTCATTCTCGATCCGGACGGATACATCGTGACGAACCGGCACGTGGTGTCCGGGGCGGATACCATCACGGTGGTGCTGCACACGGGGGCAAGCCACGAGGCGCAGCTCGTGGAGGCGGACCGCCGCCTCGATCTGGCGGTGCTGAAGATCGAGGCGAAGAACCTGCCGGCGGTGCGGTTCGGGGACGTGTCGAAACTCCGCGTCAACCAGTGGGCGTTCGCGTGCGGCAATCCGTTCGGACTGGCCAACGACGACGGTCGGCCGTCGATCACCTTCGGCGTGATCAGCGCGCTGGGGCGGCAGATGACGCGCCGACTGGTGGGCAACTCGGAGGTGGAATACTACGGCAACATGATCGAGACGTCGGCGCCGATCAATCCCGGCTGCAGCGGCGGGGCGCTGTTCAATCTTCACGGGGAGGTGATCGGCGTGGTGACGGCCATCGAGACCAGCAGCGGCGTCAGCGAGGGGCACGGGTTCGCCATCCCCACCGATCGCAACGTCCGCCGCATTCTCGACCTGCTCAAGAAGGGCGAGGAGGTGCGATACGGATTCCTGGGGGTGAGCGTGGCCGACGTGGAAGAGCCGGTCTCCAAACTGGTCGTGCACACGCGGGTCTATCGCGGTGCGGAGGTGGCGGCGGTGAACGTGGCGGGCGGTCCGGCGGACCGGGCCGGGTTGAAGACCGGTGACGTCATCATCGAATATGACGGCAAGCCGGTGGAGAACGCCGATCATCTCGTCCGCCTGGTGGGGTTCACGCCCGTCGGCACGAAGGTCGCCTCGAGGAACGACGCATCATAGGTCTGTGTCC
>CAZNQN010000257.1:0-1890 GCA_964574925.1 uncultured Phycisphaeraceae bacterium
CTTAGGAGGTGTTTCAAAACGTTGGCGGCAGGTGTGAGCGGAGGACGCTTGACAGAGCCGCGACCGTAAGGGAGCGGAAGATGCCGGGCTCCGCACCAGGGACACGAACGTCCATTGGTTCGCCGAACGAGTTTTGAAACAGTTCCTTAGAACCAGGCATAACGCGATTAATCAATATCGTCTTGCTTGAGGACTTCATCCACTTGAATGAGTAGACTTTTTGCCGCGCCTAACAGATTTTGAGCGTATTCCCGCATTTCCTTTTTCTTTCGCTGACGCCGACGCTTGTTACCCTCCTTCCCGGGTGTAGCATCCATTTCATGGATAATCTGATTCCTCGCTTCGAAAGCCTTCTCAAGTTTTCCCAAATCAAATCTTTTCGTATTCTTTCTCGAATCAAGGCCAAGGATCTTTGAAGCTTTTGCAAGTTGTTTTACGCTTTGAAGGCTTTCCCCCGTGATATCTTTTATAATGAAACTGATGATCTTCTGAGGAGGACGTGGATCCAATAGTGCTTTTGCGAGGCGCTTGTTGCCACGACTGGCTTCTCGATTAAGGACATTTCTTTCAATATGTTTCGTGACTTCTTCTTGTGCCGATTCGTTTTTATCGACTACGTCGTGAAGACATTCCATTATGATACGTTTTATCGTTGCGTCAAGGGTGGCACCGGCCATGGCCACCATTGCTCGCAGTAAGTCTTGCTCTTCATGGGTTGGTGCGCCCCGTCCGCGCTTTTTTGTGGCTTCTTCGTAGAGTTTGGCTAGCGAATTAACAGAATCTATACCGTCGCAAAGTACGAGATACGCAGATTTGAGCTGGTTGGACTGTGGTTTTTCCGGATGGTCGGATACACATTGAAATGATCCGCGAAGCATTGAACTTCGCGGAGAAGTTTTCTTGTTTGTGTTTTTCGTTTTTCGCATCGCGCATCACCGTTGTATCTTTTCATCAATTCGAGACGGCAATCGTCCGAAGCGTAGCCGAAGCATCCAAGCCCGCAAGGATCGAAGTAGATCGCCTGAATTACCAAAGGGAACAGGCTCTTTTGCCTTTTCCGGAGTTTATTGTTGGATGTCGTGGTGTCAAATAAACGGCTTGTTTCCCGGTTAAGCATCGTGTTATATAGTATATCATGTAATGCGATTTCTTTTACACTCTCCCCACTGGCGTCGGTTTGGCCGGGGCGGGGTCGGGGGTTAGGCGGCGGTTCTTGAAGACGTAGTCGCGGCGGGTGGCGGCGAAGGTGACGGTGGCGAAGAGCAGGGCGGCGGCGAGGGTCTCGATGGCCGTATCGAAGCCGTGGCGGTCGATGATCTCGCCCAGCGTCACGAACCCCACCAGCATGCCCAGGTCGCCGGCGCCGAGGATCAGCGAGGTGCCCGTCCCGCGAAGCGACAGCGGGAAGCACGCCGCGCACAGATCCACCATCGAGGGGAAGATGAAGCAGTGCCCCGCCCCCATCAGCAGCGCCGGCCAGACGAAGTGCCATTCCTCCGTCACTCCCACGAGGAACATCAGACCCGTCGTCTCGAGCAGCAGTCCCAGCACGAGGGTGCGGCTGCGGCCGATCCGCTGCGGCAGTCGGCGGAAGATGACGCGCAACACCATGGCCGTGGGGGCATAGATCAGAAAGAACATCTCGATGTCCTTGAACCCGCGCGCTTCCGCCAGACGCTCCAGGTAGGACGACTGGAAGCAGAAGACCATGCTGAAGACCATCCCGACGAGGAGGATGGTGCCCGGCCAGTGGTCGCGGATCGTCCGCCAGGTGGAGGCGGCGGCGACGGGAGCATCTCGCCCGGAGGGCGGGTCGGCTTGATTCCCTGGCGACCCGGACTCGCCCGCGAACGCACGGTCACCACGCTGCGCCGCGGGCTTTATCCCGCG
>CAZNQN010000257.1:1900-4179 GCA_964574925.1 uncultured Phycisphaeraceae bacterium
GATACTTTCATCCCACCCCGCGTACAGCACCGCCGCCCGCGCGATGTTGCCGCCCCCTGTCCGCCGCCGGGTCGAGAACCGGTGGACGGATGCGGAGATTCCTCCCGGCGCACGATGTCCGGTGGAAGGAAGAAGATGATCCCGGCCGAGAGCAGGTGGCAGACGGCGCTGATGGCGAAATAGACGTAGTAGACGCGGGCGGCTTCGGTGTCCCCCGCGAAGACGAAATCGCCGGTGGTGGTGCCGATCATCATGCCGAGGAACCCCGCCAGGCCCATCGTGCCGATGCTTTCCGCGCGGCGGGCGACGGGGGCCATCTGGGCGGCGAAGACGGCCGCCGTCGTCAGAACCGCCGCCACCGACATCACCGCCGCCATCCGCAGCGCCACGATCAGCGCGAAGTTGCGGGTCAACGGCATCCCCGTCATGGAGAGGGCGAACAAAACGGTCCCCGCCAGCCAGACGGGGCGTCCGCCGAAGCGGTCGATCCAGCGCCCGATGTGCAGGCGGATGGCCAGCGTCCCCACCATGCCCAGGCTCAGCACCTTGCCGAGGGTGTCCACGCCGTGGCCGAGATAGGCGATGTACTGCCCGAAGTGGAATTGCAGGGCGTATCCGGTCATCACGAGGACGACGGCGGCGAAGACCTGAAAGAAGCGGGGGGTGTACAGCGGGGCGTCGGCGGTGGTCATGATCCGATCCAGCTTACCACGGTTGCGCGACGGGATCGACCGGCCGCGGCCGACGGCGATCGAGGAAACCGTTCGTCCCGGTTTCGGGAGTCTCGCGGAATACGGTCGAGAGCCTGTGAAACGCGCCGCGCGGCGCCCTGTGTTTCTAGAGCATTTCTCGGGAATGTGGACCGGCCCTTTCCCCGTCGGATGCAGATGGAGTCCGGTTTCGTCGCGCGGGCTTGAAGCCCGCGGCTCGGGACACAAAAAGGAGAAATGCTCGACCCCGCGCGGGCGCGCGCTTGACCGTTTTCCAAGGCATCAGTAGGGTTGACGCGCAGGGTCCGGAGAGGCGGCGCGGCGTCGAGCGCGTGCGATCGGACACGGCGCCCGACCCCCGCGAGGGGCGGAAACGGAACGAACAAAAGGCACATCGAACACGGGAGTAGACGTCATGGCGGTACGAGTCGGCATCAATGGGTTCGGACGGATCGGTCGGTTGGTGTTTCGGGCGATGGCGGCCCAGCCGGAACGCTTCGAGGTGGTCGCGATCAACGACCTGAGCGATGCGAACACGCTGCGACAGCTTCTTCGGTATGACTCCGTGCACGGGCGGTTTTCCGGCACCGTCGAGGCCGAAGGGGACGCGCTGGTCGTCAATGGCAAGCGGATCAGGGTGCTTTCCGAGCGGGCGCCGGCCAAGCTGCCCTGGAAGGAACTCGGCGTGGACGTGGCGCTGGAATCGACCGGCGTGTTCACGAAACGCAGCACGGAGAAGGGCGGGTACGGCGATCACCTGACCGCCGGGGCGCGAAAGGTCGTCCTCAGCGCCCCCTCCAAGGACGATCCGGACCTGATGGTGGTGATCGGGGTCAACGACGACAAGCTCCAGGCCTCGCATCAGTGTCTGTCCAACGCCAGTTGCACGACGAACTGTCTGGCGCCGGTCGCCAAGGTGCTGCACGAGACGTTCGGGATCGAGCAGGGGCTGATGACCACCGTGCACGCCTATACCAACGATCAGCGCGTCAGCGATCTGATCCACAAGGATCCGCGGCGGGCGCGGGCGGCGGCGATCAACATCATCCCCACCACCACCGGCGCCGCGCGGGCCGTCGGCAAGGTCATCCCCGAACTCAACGGCAAGCTCAACGGCTTCGCCATCCGGGTGCCCGTGCCGGACGGCTCGGTGGTGGACCTGGTGGCCGTCCTGAACAAGTCGGTCACGGTGGACGACGTCAACGGGGCGTTGAAGTCGGCCGCGGAAGGCAAGCTGAAAGGAATCCTCGCCTATTCCGAGGATCCGCTGGTCAGCAGCGACATCGTGGGCGATCCGCACAGTTCGATCGTGGACGGACTGAGCACGATGACGATGCCCGCCGACGGCGGCAAGATGGTCAAGGTCGTCGCCTGGTACGACAACGAATGGGGCTACGCGAACCGCACGGCCGACCTGATCGCCCGCGTGGGGGCGATGTGAATCCGGCGAGTGCAGGGGGTCTATGCTGCAAGGGCGAAGTCGATGACCGTGGGCCGGGCAGTGCGGGGAAACACGCGATGAAGAAGACCGTGGAAGAGGTCGACGTGGCGGGCAAGCGGGTGCTGGTG
>CAZNQN010000258.1:0-825 GCA_964574925.1 uncultured Phycisphaeraceae bacterium
ACTGTACGGCGTGTGGCCGGGGTCGGGTGGCGGTTCGCTGGATGCCGTGGCCCTCGCCCGCCGCCCGATGCTTTCGGGAGGAACGAACGGGGGTCCGCCGCGACCGGGACTCCTCGCCCAGACGCAGCGGGTCTTCGACGCCTCGCAGCGGGTAACGGCCTTGGAGATCCGGTCGTTCGCGGCCCGGCGGGATGCGGACCGCAGTCCGTATGGGTGGCGGAAATACGTGGTCAGTCAGCGGCATTTTCTTCGGTACTGCTGCCACGCGACGATCCGGTCGCTGCTGGGTCGGCAAGAGAGGGAGAGACGGAACGAAAGCCGGGCCGAGAACGCACCGAAACGATGAGCGTGATTCGACAACTGTCGCTGGTGAAGGGGGGAGAGCGATTCGTGTTCCGCTACCAGAGCGGGCAGGAAGCGGAGATCATCGAAGCGTTCGCCGAGCTGGCGGCGGATGAGAAGAGTCGATTCGACTGGTTCGATGCCGCCGTGCTGAGCTACCAGATGGGTCGTCGCCTGGAGTCGGAGCTGGATCAGCCACGAATCGCATAGGTCGGACGGGGTTCCAACGAGGAAGGGGCGCCGCAGTCAAACGAAAGGAGTCGTGACGCCGTGGGTGAAATCGCCGATGCGTAGCGTACGGTCATGACGAAGAATCCATTGATTGACGAATTCCTCAACTACCTGAAGTTCGAGCGCCACTTCTCGCCGCACACGGCCAAGTGTTACGCCGCGGACCTCGCACAGTTCTGCGCGTTCCTGACGGGGAACACGGAGGCGGCCCGTGCGGGGCAGCCCGCGGCGACGCATGCCCCGGGCATGGCC
>CAZNQN010000258.1:835-2219 GCA_964574925.1 uncultured Phycisphaeraceae bacterium
ACGCCACGGCCACCGTCACCGGAACGGACATCGATCAGAAGTTGCGCAACGTCACGAGCGATCAGGTGAAGGCGTTCCTGTCGTTTCTGGGAACCCAGGACTATTCCAAGTCCACGATCGCCCGTAAGCTGGCGACGCTGCGCAGCTTCTACAAGTTCTGCCTGCGACGGGGATACGTGCAGACGCACCCGCTGGCGTCCATCCGTACGCCCAAGCAGGAGAAACGGTTGCCGAAGTATCTCGAACTGGACGAGATCAACCGTCTGTTGTCGACGCCGGACGATACGACGCTGCTGGGGGCGCGGGACAAGGCCATGCTGGAAGTCCTCTTCTCCACCGGCGTGCGGGTCAGCGAGCTGGTGGACCTCAACTTCGCCGACGTGGACTTCGAGGGGCAGGTGATCCGTGTCCGCGGCAAGGGAAAGAAACAGCGCGTGGCGCCGATCGGTCCGACGGCGATCGCGGCGATCCGCAAATACCTGGAACTGAGGCGGGCCGACGCGCGGGCGGGCACGTTCGATCAGCACGCGCTGTTCGTCAACAAGCACGGGCAGCGGCTCAGCACGCGGAGCGTCCGCCGGAAGCTGGACAAGTACCTTGCGGAAGCGGGACTCGATCCGAGCATCAGCCCGCACACGCTGCGGCACAGTTTCGCCACGCACATGCTCAACAACGGAGCCGATCTGCGCAGCGTCCAGGAACTGCTCGGGCACCAGTCGCTTTCCACGACGCAGGTGTACACGCATCTGACGACGCCGCGACTCAAGGCCGCCTACGACGAGGCCCATCCGCGGGCGTGATCGCGTCCGCACCGCGGTACCGGACAACGCCGGACGGAAAAGCGGCACAATACAACCCACTCCCCCACGGGCACAGTCGATCCGGCTGTGCCTGTTTGCTTGCGCGCCGAGCGCGTTTCTCCAGATGATGGGGCTGCTCTTTTCCCATCGGATACGGACAGAGTCCGGATCCGTCGCGTGGGCTTGAGCCGGCGGCTCTGTTCCACGGTCGCGGCTCTGTTCAGAGTCGCAGCTCTGGCGCGGTTATTGCGGGGGACGGTGCCGTCGCGACTTCATGGAACGGTGGCGGCGACGAGAGGAGACAGAAGAGAGAGTCGAGGTCGGCGATGGTGGGTCCGGTCGTTATCGCGGGAAGGCTTCCACCACGCCGCCGTCGACGGGAAGAGTGGCGCCCGTGGTAGGGGTGGCGTTGGAGGCGAAGAATAGGACGGCCCGGCCGACGTGCCGCCCGGTGATACGGGCCTTGAGCAGGTTGCGCGAGCGGTAGTATTCCTGCAACTGTTCTTCCGAGAGGTTGCGGCTTTTCGCCCGCTGCGGTCCGACCGCCTGCCACAAGCCCGAGGGCGTCTCCTCGTCGCCGAAGA
>CAZNQN010000258.1:2229-2848 GCA_964574925.1 uncultured Phycisphaeraceae bacterium
CACGCGGATGCCGTAGGGGGCGGCTTCGATGGCGGCGACCTTGCCCAACTGGTGCCCGGCGGCCTTGGAGGCGCTGTAGGCGCCGAACTCCTTGCCCGGGCCGAAGACGTTCTTGCTGGCGCTGATGACGATGTGACCGCCCAAGCCCTGCCGCTTGAGGACGCGGATCCCCTCGCGCATCAGCAGCATGTAGCCCACGGCGTTGACCTCCATGACGCGGCGGAAGTCTTCGACGGTCATCGAATCCAGCGGCGCCACGTGGGCGATGCCCGCATTCGGCACCACCACATCCACTCCGCCGTAGAAACGCACCGTCTCCTCGAAACCGCGGGTCACGCTCGTCTCGTCGGTGACGTCCATGGCAACGGCCAGCACGCGCTCCGCGCCGTGCCGCGATTGCAGTCGCTGCGCCGTCCGCGCGAGGCGCTCCTCGTCCAAATCGGTGAGCACGACGCAGGCGCCGGCTTCGAGACACACCTCGGCGGTGGCCGAACCGATCGCCCCCGCCGCCCCGCTGATGAGCACGACCTGCCCGGCGAGAATGTGTTCGGAACCCGCGGATCGGTCGTCTTCCCGGCAGGTGTCGGCGACATGCGGCGGCGCGGCGCGGACTGAAACC
>CAZNQN010000258.1:2858-4176 GCA_964574925.1 uncultured Phycisphaeraceae bacterium
CATGTCCTCTGGGACGCAAGCGGCGTACGGCGGCGTGGCGCGGGCTGTAGCCTGTGGCTCGGAAGATGGAGACGACACATGCCCCAACGGCCGCGAGGGATCGTCCCCTTCGAGCTTGCGTCGCTGGATCGCGCGGTATTCCATGTCGAACAGTTTTTCCTCCGGAAGCGAGACGTAGCGACCGAAGGATTCCGCGCGAAGTTTGACGCGCAGGGTCTGCTCGGCCAGATCGGCGACGATCCGTGCGTGCCGCTTGGATGTTCCCCACGCAAGAAGACCGATCCCGCGCACGAACACCACCCGCGGGGCCGTCCAGGCCGAGGACGCATCGAGTCCGTTCCGGCGGAGATAAGCCTCGTATCGCATCCGGTAGGCACGGACGGATTCGGCCAGTCGATCCCGCAACGCATCCTCGTCGCCCGGATCGGGAGGGTCGATCACCATCGGCCAGGGTCGGGTATGGATCAGATGATCGCCGGTGATCGGGCCCGTCTCGGTCAGCACGGTCGGCTCGATCTGTTCGAGCCGGTCGAGCAACCGCGCATCGTGCCGCCATTCGAGCAGGAAGCGGCGGTGCGGCCGATCTTCGTCGCCCGTGGGTTCCGCCAGCAGACCGCGAAGGATGGGGGCGGCCCGGATCACCCACGCATCGGCCGATTCGGAAGGCGGACGGGCGGGAACGGAGACGCTCGTCCTGCGCGAACGTTCCGCCAGGCGTTCTTCGATGAATCGCTCGCACGCATCGACCAGGGCGATATGGCGCTCATAGGACGTGCGGGCGTCTTCCCCGAAGGTGACCAGCCCGTGAAACGCCAGCACGATCCCCTCCACCTCCGGATGAGCCGCGAAAGCCTCCGCCGCCGCCTTGGCCAGTTCGAACCCCGGCCGGACGTAGGGAACATACGCGACGCATGCTCCGAGCGCCTCACGGATCAGCGTTTCCCCGTTCGGTTGATTGGTCAAGGTCAGCACGGCCTCGGCGTGAGAGTGGTCAATGAAACGCGGCGGCAGGAAGACGTGCATCAACGTTTCGATGGACGGGGTCGGCGCGTCGGGCGTCAGCAGGTGAGTGCGGATCTCGTCCACCATGTCCCGATCGTCGAGGCGGGGCAGCGCGCGCAGCCGGCGCAGGTATGGGAGGTCCATGGCCGGCAATCCTTCCGGCTCCAGTGAGGCGAGGTCGAACCCGGAGGCCTTGACGAAGATCGCGTCCCGCTTTTCGCCCAGCCGGTCGGCGACGTGCGTTTTCACCGACACGTTGCCGCCGCCATGCAGGACGAGCGCGGGTTCCACGCCGAGCAGGCGCGCGGTGTACAGC
>CAZNQN010000259.1:0-953 GCA_964574925.1 uncultured Phycisphaeraceae bacterium
CAGATCCTGCTCCGCCAGGGCCGCGAGGCGCGGATTCGGCGGGTCCGTTTCCCGCGCCCGCTGTCGGCGGTCGAGGCTTCGCGTCTGGTAGAATCCGGCCGCCAGCACGTGCGCCTTGCCCAGGAAATACCAACTGCTCAACGCCCGCTGCGGATTCAGACGGCTCACCGAGCCGCTCGCCAACCGGATCGCCTCCTCGAAATCCTCCTTCTCCAGCAACATGCCCACGCGGTACAGGTTGCGGGCGGCGGAGAATTCCTGCTGGGAGATCAGCAACGCCAGCACGCCGACCACGCCGGCGGCTATGCTTCCCCCCAACCGAACAGACCGCCGCCGCGCCCAGCCGGACACCGGGCTTGGCCCCTCTCCGCCCATCGCCCAGGTCAAACCCAGCACGGTGAAGAACATGGTGGGGACGGCGGCCACGCGAAGCCCCACGCTGAAGGTCTCCGCCACCATGAGGCCGACCAGCGCGCTGCTGAGGGCGATCAACGTCCACCGTGGTCCGTCGCGGAGCAAACCGCTTCTCCCGCCGGCGCCGAACACCGTCAGCAACAGTGCCGCGACGATCAACAGACCACCGACGATTCCGAGATCCGCCAGGACTTCGAGCCATTCGTTGTGGGCGTGGGCGATGCGGGTGCTCAAGGCCGCCGGGTCGTCGAGTACGTCGTTGCGGGCGTGGGCGTCCCCCAGCAACGTAAACGCCCCCTGTCCGTGGCCGGTAAACGGCGATTCGGTAAACATGTCCCAGGCGTAGCGCCACGCGTAGAGGCGCAGGCGCAGCGTGGCATCGCGGCCGGTGGGGGAGAACGCCTCCAGTCGCTGTCCCGCGTAGAGCACGCCGACGACCACGACGAGAACGGCTGCCGTTGCGGGGATCCAACGCCAACGACCGCGAAGGGCAAAGAACGTAAACGCCAGCAGCGCGAAAACCAATCCCACCGTCGGTC
>CAZNQN010000259.1:963-4173 GCA_964574925.1 uncultured Phycisphaeraceae bacterium
GCCATGCCCATCCGAAAAGCCCCAGCAGCAACAACGCCACGATCACCACCGCGAGGTGCTTTCCGGAACGAGACGCGCGGTACGCGGTGAGGCCCTCGAACAGAAGGGAGAGCGCCAGCGTGATGCCGGGAATCAGACAGGTGGCCAGGAACACGGGGTTGCCGACGGGAAAATCGGCGCGGAGCGTGGGATTCCGGCCGTAGTGGTACCAGATGGCCACCCCCGCCGTGACCCCCAGCACCGCGAGCACGATCCGCGACGCCAGATGCGCCGCCCGCACCGTCAGGGTCAGCGACAGGGCGAACGCCCACAGGAATTCGATGCCCAGCAGCAGGCTCGCCCCCAGCGCGATCTGCGGCGCCGCCGACCAGCGCATGGAAGCAAACGACCAGAGCAGATAGAGCACGCACAGGATGCGCGCGGTGCGCAACGGGGCCGTGTGATGGCGCCCATGCTCCCATGCCGGCTCCTCCACCGTTTCGACCGGCGGCTCTTCGGAAGGCGGATCGTCCGCGTCGTGGCGACCACCGCGCCCGCCCGCCAGCAGCGCGACGGCAAGCGCCACGGCCGCCAGTCCCGCCCCCAGACCCAGCAGATAATTCTTCACCGCACCGGCATAGAGCGTGGGCGCCTGATGGTTGAGGCACAGCAGCTCCACCACCGCATGAAGCGGCGATCCTTCGTGCCATTCGATGGCCCCGTCCACCGGCGCCGTCGGTCGGGCGGCGCTGAGCAGGAGCATCCCCCCGCCCGCCACACCGACCAGCACGCACAGCGTCACCGCCTGGAGAGGGCGAAGCGGCTCGGCGTCACGAGACAAACGGGTCGTCATCAAGGAGATCACGTTACGGTTTCTGCATCCGAGCGAGGATGGTCAGCCCGTGCGAAGATTCGTTCGGGAAAGCTCATTCTCAGCGAACCCTCGTGGGGACACGCCGGACGGCCACGATGTCTTTACGGAGACCGGCAAGGGCGGTTTGCGGAATCTCACGGCATCAGCCCGGTGCCGAGGGTCGCCAGAGCGTCTCCGCGATCCCGTCCCGATGGTTCGCCCGTCGCGCCAGGGCGAACAACAGGTCGCTGAGGCGGTTGAGATACGCGAGGATGACGTCCGGCACGGGCCCCGATTCGGACAACGCCACGACCGCCCGCTCGGCCCGGCGGCAGACCGTCCGCGCATGGTGCAAGCGAGCCGCCCGCTCGCTGCCGCCGGGGAGGACGAAATGCTTCAGCGGCGGCACCTGTGCACAGGCCTCGTCGATCCACCGCTCCAGACGCGCCACGTCGGCAGGTTCGATCCTCGCGGGCGTCTTTCCTTCCGGCTCCGACGCCAGCACCCCGCCGATCACGAACAGATCGTTCTGAATCGCCCGCAGCGTTTCGGAGAGGTCTTCCTCGGCGGCGCTGACGCACATCCCCAGCACCGCGTTAAGCTCGTCCACCTCGCCGTAGGCACAGACGCGGAGGTTGCTTTTGGACACCCGCCGACCGCCCAGCAACCCCGTCCGACCGTCGTCGCCTTTTCGCGTGTACAGGTTCATGGTCGCCCGCCCGGCAGCATCGCCGTCTTCCCCGCCTTCGGCAAGGGCCATTATAGCGCCGCAGATCACATCATCCAGGGCGAATTCAATCCGTGTTCTTCCCCCAGGCGCCCCCGTCATGCTTCGAACGGAATCGGGCATCGACCGCAGACGGGCATGCGCGTTTTCAGCCCCAAGGCGCGACGTGCCGGAACGCGGAGAGGCCGTCGCGGCGGATCCCGGGCAAGCGCGAAGCGATTCTCCTCTCGGTGCTCTATCTCCCGCGACGGCTTTCCTCGAGCTTCTCTCGAAAAGGCGGTCGCGTCATTCCGCTGTCGGATTGGGGGGGGCCGGAGAGCCGTCGCATCGCATGGGCTGCAAGCCCGCAACCCGGGACACAAAAACGAGAAACGCTCTCAAAGGATCAACATCGCGTCGCCGTAACTGTAGAAACGGTATCGTTCCTCGACGGCATGCCGGTAGGCCCGTCGGATCAGCTCGACGCCGGCGAATGCCATGACCAGCGCCAGCAACGTGCTTCTGGGCAGGTGAAAATTGGTCAGCAAGACATCGACGAGGCGAAACCGGTAGGGCGGATAGATGAAGAGTCGCGTCCAGCCGGAGGCGGCTCGGGCCTGCAGCCCCTGCGGCGTATCGACCGCCACCGATTCGAGCGTCCGCACGCTGGTCGTCCCGACGGCGACGATCCGCCCGCCCCGCCTCCGACACCGGTTGATCGTCTCGGCGGCCTCGTCGCCCACCTCGTACCATTCCTCATGCATCCGGTGCTCCTGCATCGTATGGGCCGCGATGGGGCGAAACGTCCCCGGTCCGACGTGAAGGGTGACGAACGTGATCTCGATGCCGCGGGCGCGGATTCGTTCGAGCAGCGCCTCCGTCAAATGCAGACCGGCTGTGGGGGCGGCGACGGCGCCCGCCCGCCGCGCATAGATGGTCTGGTACCGATGCCGGTCGTGGGCTTCGATCTCCGGATCGTCCTCTCCCCGATGAATGTAGGGCGGCAGTGGTGTCGTGCCGATCCGTTCCAGGATCCGCGGCGTCTCCCTCGGAAACCGCCCCTCTTCCATCGGGTGGGGCACCGGCGCGACCCGCCAGATCCCTTCCCCCGCGTAATCGAGCAGTTTCAGGAGCAGTTCCCAGCACCGGGTGTACAAATGTTCGCCCCGCCTCAAGCGGCGCGATCCCTGCAAGAGAACCGACCAGACGCCGTCCTGTTCCTCCCGCAGGAACAGACCCTCGAGGCGCCGTCCCGTGGGGCGGCGCAACGTCAACCGGGCAGGCAAGACGCGCGTATCGTTGAGGACGATCAGATCGCCCGGCTCGAGGAGGTCCGGCAGGGTTCGAATACAGTCGTCACGCATCGTCTTCGTCGCGCGATCGACCACCAGCAGACGCGACGCGTCTCGATCCGGCAGGGGAGCCTGTGCGATCAACGCTTCCGGGAGCGCATACTCCAGATCACGGATCGAGAATCGATCCTCCGGCGCATCCTCATATGAAGCTTCCATAGCCGGGGAAGGTGGCGGGCGGAAAGGATCGCGTCAACCCCGTCGCCGTTCGCCTGCGCGTAGAGGCGCATGGCCGCGTTTGCTACCATGGGCGGCATGAACAGCGACGTCGAGCCCCGAAGCCGCTCGAAGACATCCCCCCGAAAACCCACCTGGGGCAA
>CAZNQN010000260.1:0-2675 GCA_964574925.1 uncultured Phycisphaeraceae bacterium
GGGCAGACCACACTGCCGACTGCCGGCGGCGATCGGCGCCCCGTCGGGAATGTGACCATCGCCACCAACATGGCCGGGCGGGGTACGGACATCAAACTCGGTCCGGACGTCGTGTATCCGACGTGCAAGGTGCCGGAGAACCCGCCGGACGGCGTGCAACTGACCGTTCTCTATCCGCCGGGCGTGACGAAATGCTGCATTCACTGCGAGGAATACGATCCGGCGACCAACTGTGCCCATTGTTTCAAGCCGAAGCTCGATCCGCGGTTTCCGGCGCTGGGGCGGAAGGTCTGCTCGCTCAACGTGCCGTGCGGTCTGCACATCATCGGTACGGAACGTCACGAGGCGCGGCGGATCGACAACCAGCTTCGCGGTCGGTCGGGACGGCAGGGCGATCCCGGCTCGTCACGGTTTTCCCTCTCCCTCCAGGACGATCTGCTCAAACTCTTCATGTCGGAATGGATGCTCAAGAAGATGGCGCAGTGGGGGTTCGCGGACGGCGGCAGCCTGGAAGACAAGCGCCTCTCCAAGGGCATCGAGCGGGCGCAGCGCAAGGTGGAGGAGCGCAACTTCTCCATGCGCAAGCACCTGCTCGAATGGGACGAGCCGATGGACTTCCAGCGCAAGGAGTTCTACTCCGAGCGACAGCGGATCCTGGAGGAGCGCGACCTGCCCGGTCTGATCTTCGCCATCGTTCATCGTACGATCCACAGCACGCTCGATCAGTATCTCAGCGGTCGCTACAACCGAACCTGCATCGTCGAATGGTGCCGCACGAACCTGGACCTGACCCTGTCGGAGGACGACATCGACGACACCGACCTGGAGACGGCGATCCGCAGCATCAGGGAAAAGGCCCAGGACGAAGCCGCCGATCAGATCCGCACCTCGCTGGGGGAATACATCGATCCGGAGCTTCCCCCCAACGAGTGGGACGTGGGCGGGCTGTTGCGCTGGGCGCAGCGGGCCTACGGCGTCTCCGCCACGCAGAATCAGCTCCGCCGGATGGATCCGCAGGAGATCGAGGATCTGCTCTACGAGGCCGCCCGGACGCACTACGAGCAGGCCGACCTTTCCGGCATCGCCGTCTACCTCGACCCGCAGTATCCGCGCAAGGCGCTGGCCGAGTGGGCGCGCACCAAGTTCAACATCCCGCTGGACTATGAAGAACTGGTGGAGCAATCGAAGGAAGAGATTGCGGCCCTGTTGCGCGAGCGGGTCGAGGCCGCCTACCGCGAGCGGGAGATTCACTATCCCGTGGAACGCTGCCTGGACAGTGCCTTCCTTCAGGAGGAGACGGACCACGCGGCCGCCGCTTCGATCGTCGTCGAATGGGCCAACCGCAAGTACCGCGTCGGATGGACGCTCGACGACGTGCAGGGGCGCAGCGTCGAGGACGTGCGGCAGGAACTGATCGACCTCAACCGCGCCTTCCTTCGGGAAGGACGGTGGGAACGGGAGGTGGACGAGGCGCTTTCGGGCAAGGACGACGAGGCCGCCCTCGCCTGGGCAAAGGATCGGCTCGGATCCCTATGGGATCCGAAACACGTGGAACGGCACGGCGGATCGATCCGCGACGCGGTGGTCGCCGTCGGGCGGGAGCTGTTCCGCCGCGAACTGACCGAGCTGGAGCAGTTCGTGCTGTTGCGGCTGTATGACCAGGCCTGGAAGGATCACCTGCTGGAGATGGACCACCTCAAGACGGCGGTGATGCAGCGTCCGCTCGGCGGGGACCAGACGCACCCGCAGAGCCAGTTCGCCATCGAGGGGCGGGAGCTGTTCACGGAGATGTGGACGCGGATCGCCAACCGCGTCACCGACATCATCTTCAAGGTCAAGACGACCGGCGGGGAAACGACGGAGACGACCGGCATGCCCGTCATGACCTTCCGTCACGCGGACGCCACCGGGGCGGGCTTCGCCGCCACCGCCGACCAGCAGGCCGCCATGCGCGCCCAGGGCACGGAAGGGAAGGTCGCCACCATCCGCCGCACCCAACCGAAGGTGGGGCGGAACGATCCGTGCCCCTGCGGATCCGGCAAGAAGTACAAGCACTGCCACGGCCGGCAGGGTTGATCCCCCGCAGGAGGCATCCGTCACGGATACCGCGGCGGTTACACGGTGCTCGGCACCGGCGAGTCCCGATCCATGGACGAAGCGCACTGGCGGTTCTTCATCGACGTAGGCGGGACGTTCACCGACGTGCTGGCCTGCGCGCCCGACGGAGATGTGCGCACCTTCAAACTGCTCAGCTCCGGCGCCGTCCGCGGGCGGGTGGGCGCGGGCTCTGCCGCCGATCGTCTTTGCGATCCCGCCCGTATCGGCGATCCGCCCGGCGTGTGGACCGGATACCGCGTCACGCTTCTTCATCGACCCGGCATCCGGGCGCGGGTGCGGACGTTCGATTCGTCCGGCGGTTCGTTCCTGCTCGATGCGCCGCTCGATCCGAGGGGTGGAGCGGACGATCTAATCGGCCGGGTCTATGAACTCTCCAGCGACGAGCCGGCGCCGGTGACGGCCATCCGCTATCTGATGGGGCGTTCGCTCGACGATGCGATCGGGCCGGTGGACGTGCGGCTGGGCACCACGCGGGCGACCAACGCCCTGCTCGAACGAAAGGGAGCGGAAACGGCGCTGGTGACGACGCGCGGGTTCGCCGACGTGTTGCGGATCGG
>CAZNQN010000260.1:2685-4166 GCA_964574925.1 uncultured Phycisphaeraceae bacterium
CTACCAGGACCGTCCCGACCTGTTCGCCCTGCGGATCGAGAAGCGGGCGGAGCTCGCCTCGCGCGTCGCGGAGATCGACGAGCGCGTCTCCGCGACGGGGGAGGTGATCAGATCGCCCGACGAGGAAGCGGTTCGAACGGCGCTCCAGCCGCTGCGGGA
Organism: uncultured Phycisphaeraceae bacterium; assembly: GCA_964574925.1. GTDB lineage: Bacteria > Planctomycetota > Phycisphaerae > UBA1845 > UBA1845 > CAZNQN01. The sequence continues at coordinate 2,845 of CAZNQN010000260.1, forward strand.
GGCGGGCGTCGAGGCGCTGGCGGTCTGTCTGCTTCATGCCCATCGCTTCCCCGAGCACGAGCGAATGGTGGGACGGATAGCCCGTGCAATGGGGTTCGCCCATGTTTCGCTTTCCTGCGAAGCGGCGCGTCTGGAGGGCATGGTCCTGCGGGGGGACACCACCGTGGCTGATGCGTATCTCTCCCCCGTCATCCGTGATTACGTCGATGCGCTTCGCCGGCGGATGCCGGAAGCGCGTATCCGGTTGATGACCAGCAACGGGGGGTTGATCTCGGCGGATGGGGTGCGCGGCAAGGATACGCTGCTGTCCGGACCGGCGGGCGGCGTGGTGGGATGCCGGCACGTGGTGCGGGCAGCCGGTTTCGCGAAAGCCGTCGCCTTCGACATGGGCGGCACGAGCACCGACGTCTCCCGTATCGATGAACCGCCGGACGAGCTGGAATACCGTCGGGAGACGGTCGTCGCCGGTGTCCGGATCATGACGCCCATGCTGGCGGTGGAGACGGTGGCCGCCGGCGGCGGAAGCATCTGCCGTTTCGACGGGCAGAAGCTCGTCGTCGGACCGGACAGCGCCGGTGCCGATCCGGGACCGGCCTGCTACGGACGCGGCGGACCGCTCACCGTCACCGATATGAACGTCCATCTGGGCCGGGTGGTGGCCGACGCCTTCCCCTTCCCGCTCGATCGCGCCGTCGTGGAGCGCAAGTTGGCGGAGCTGGCTGGAAAGATCCGCGACCGCACCGGGGCGGACTACTCGCTGGCCGCGTTGGCGGAGGGGTTTCTGGAAATCGCCAACGCCGACATGGCCGGGGCGATCAAGCAGGTCTCCGTGGCCAAGGGGTACGACGTCCGCGAGTACGTGCTGGCCGTCTTCGGCGGCGCGGGCGGTCAGCACGCCTGTGCCGTGGCGCGGATGCTGGGGATGCGGCGGGTGCTGTGCAGTCCGCTGGCCGGCGTGCTCAGTGCGTTGGGCATCGGCGTGGCGCCCGTCCGCCGGATCGCCCAGCGCAGCGTCGATCTTCCCCTGACGACGGAATCGTTCGACCGGCTCGCCCGCGTTTTCGAGGAGCTTCGCCGGGAAGCATGCGAGCGTCTGACGCGCGAGGGGACCGATCCCGACCGCGCCGAAATCCGCCAGACGGTGGACGTCCGCTACCGGGGCCAGGCCGCCTCTCTGACCGTTCCCGCCGACGATCCTGAGCGAATCCTCGCGCGGTTCGAAGCGCGGCACCGGCAGTACTACGGCTATGTGCATGATGGACGCCCAGCGGAGATTCGCGTCGCGCGGGTGGAAGCGGTGGTTCCCTCAGGCGACTGGTCGC
>CAZNQN010000261.1:0-4144 GCA_964574925.1 uncultured Phycisphaeraceae bacterium
GCTTGCTCACCTGTCTGCGTGCGGACACGCACAGGCAGCGGTCGCGGCTCAGTTGCAGCGGTCCGCGGTTCCGTGGGTCGCGGTGCTGCGGAGAGGTCAGCGGTTCGTTCGGACCGCCGGGCCGATCGGGCGGGAATCATTGCCGGGAGTGGAAGCCACGAGTCCCGGTTGCGAGAGGTGTGGACGACGGCCGATGTGTTACGTGGATTCGCTTTCGTCGCCTTCCTCGACGACCTTCAGTTCCGGCACCTTGTCGGGATGCTCCGGATCGAGCTTGGGGAGATCCTTGAGCGAGCCGAGGCCGAAGACTTCGAGGAATTTGTTGGTGGTGCCGTAGAGGAGGGGGCGTCCGATCTCGTCCGCCCGTCCGACGATCCGCACGAGGTTCATCTCCCGCAGGCGGACGAGCATGTCGCCGACGGCCACGCCGCGGATGGCCTCGATTTCCGCCCGCAGGACCGGCTGCTTGTAGGCGACGACGGCCAGCGTTTCCAGCGCCGCTCCGGAGAGTCTGGATTCCGCCCGGCTCTTGTGCAGTTTGCTCACCCAGGGATGGAACTCCGGTCGGGTGAGCATCTGGAACCCCTTGGCGATGGCCTCGATGCGAAAAGCCGATCCGTACGTGTCGTATCGTTCGTTGAGGTGTTCGATGCACCGGCGGACTTCGGCTGCGTTTTCCGCCCCGATGAGCTGGGCGATCCGCCCGGCGGAAAGCGGCTGATCCGTCGAGAACAGCACCGCTTCCACCCGCGCTTCGCGCGGCGGCTGGGCGTCGGGCGTCGAATCGGGATCGACGGCGGCCCGCGGTTTGTCCTGCACGGTGTCGCTCACGGCGCGGATCATCATACCCGTCGGTTCGTTCGTTGGCGAGGGGGCCGCGGCGCGATCGCCTCGGTCGGCGATCGTTGCAATCCCGCACGGCCGTTGCTATACAGCATCGTTTCCGGGACGGAGGGGTTCGAGGGACGGAAGCACAGGCCGTCGGAACCGAACGTCCATCGGATCCGGGCGGAGCTTTCGGCGGATGGCGGGCGGCAGTGTGAAACGCAAGATCGACACGGTCAACAAGATCAAGAATCCCCGTTTCGCGACAGGAAAGGAGCGTCCGCGACACTGGACATGGTGTGCCGCGCGCGGTGCGTGGTGGCATAGGAGCGACTCCGCGGAAGCGGGGATCGAGCTCGAGATTCCCGCCTCTCTTCTCAACTCCGAGCCGCAGGCTTCAGCGCCCGCGACCTCGGCGACCGGTGACTCGTTGCAGAATCCGTCCGTCCCCGACTCCGAGCCGCGGTTTTCAGCGCGCGCGACGCCCCCGTCTGCTTCGCTCCCCACGAAGTCCCTTTCATCCGGTGCTCGCCCCGCACCTGCGGCCGAATGGTCGCAGGTGGTGACCTGCAAGCCGGAGACGGATTACCGGATTGAGGCCGTCGTGTCCTGCACGCTCGAAGCGCCGATGGAGGACGGATCAGCGGGTTTGCGGATCGTGGTGCGCGAGTGGCAAGGGGACGGCAAGCGAGAGGGGTCTTCCTCCTGGTGGCGGTCGCGCGGAATCCTTCGCAGTACCGAGCCGACGGTCGTCCGCCTGTTCCTCCGTACGCCGAAGGGGATGCGCAGAATGCATCTTTCCATCGGCGTGGAAGGGGCTGCGGGGACGGCGTCCATCCGCGAGGTGCGCTGCGTGGAACTGCTGGAGCCGGACCTGGTTTCGCACCCCATGGCCATTCCGCCGCCGGCACACGCGATGCCCGCCCCGCGCGTCGCGCGCAGCGCGTGTGTCTGCTCCGTGACGGCCGCCGATCGAGTGCTGACGGAGTTCCTGCGCGCGTCGCTGGGGTCTCGACGGGTCCGGACGGTGGATCCCAGGGAATTCGACCCGTCGTCCCTGAGCGCCGATGCGCTGTTCCTTCCCGACAAAGCGCTGCCGCCGGCGCTGGGCACGCTGTCCCGACTGATGCGGGTAGCGGAAGAGCGGATCGTGATCGTGTCCCTGCCCGCTCTGGCGTCGGTATCCAACGGGGCGTTGAGTCTGCGGCGGGTGGAGCAGCCGGACGATCCGATTCACGCCAAGGTCGTCTATGCCGATCATGCCACGCGCGGGTTTGCGCTGCACGATGTGTTTCCGTATGCCTGGACGGAGAAACAACCGGGATCGTTCGTGCAGCGGCAGTTTCGCAAGAACCGCACCCTCGCCCCGTTCTGCAAGCGGCACGGACTCGTCACCTTGTTGACCTCGATGTGCGACCAGGACGCCACCAGCGACCGGCCCATCGCCTTCTTCCGGGCGACGAAGGGCGGAGGGCTGTATGTGCTGGATATCGAGCCGGTCGAGGATCGCGGCTCGACGCGAGGCGAACCCTGCCTGGCGGGTCATCTGCTCCTGGCGATTCTGGGGCACGTCCAGCCGGGATTGGGGCAATTCACCGTGCCGTCGCCGAAAACCGAGGCTTTGCGAGAGATGATGCGCGACACGCAGACGCGCTTCGCACCGTTCGTGGTTTGCGACAGCGGCCTGCCCGCGGAGGAACTGACCGACCAGTGGATCACGATCGGGGCGCAGGAGGAAAGCCTCGGCCTGCCGCTTAGGCCGCGTCCGGCGATTGTCGTTCGGACGGGATTGGCTCCCGGCGACGCCGAGGCCGTCTACGGTGCCTACTACTGGTTCAAGCAACTGGTCCGCATGCCGCCCCACACCTGCCCTTATGCAGAGACGCTGGTGTCGCGGTTTCGTTTGATGTGGCAGCCCTGCGCCGGTCCGTGGGCGTGGGCTGATGGAGCCGATCGCAACGCCCCGCGGGAGGATTCGCCACCGGGCCTGCTGGAAGAGGTGGACATGGGTGAGGCGGCGGCGCTGATCGATCTGGTCTCCCGGCCTCGGCATCGGGTTCGGGTCGTCGTCTCGGCAGATAGGGGAGGGGTTCATCGCCGGATGGAACGGTGGCTGCCGCGCCTGCTGGAATCGTTCCCCCCGGCGAACGTGTTCGTGCCGCACGTTCCCGCGGGGGCATCCTTCGCCGATCGGGATGCACTCCAGTGGGGATGGCTGCGCTGGCCGGTTCGCGTGGAGGTGGAGGAACACGGTGAGGAGGAAGGGATCCGCCAGAGATTCCGCGCCGGCGGGGCGACGCTGATCCGCATCGAGGTGCCCGGATCGCCGGCCGACTTCGTGGGGCATTCCATCCATCGGACGGGCCTTGCCGCGACGGTGCTCGAACAGGTGATCGGGCTTGTGTACGGATTGATCGCCGTCAACCGGACGGGGCAGACCGTGCAGTTCGACGGCGTCCCGCCCGTGCAACCCGGTCAGGCCGTGGTACTGGATGACCAGGCGCCGCTGCTGCGACAGGAGGCTTCCTGGGCGGGATAGCGTAGGCGGGTTGGGCGCAGGTTGCACGTGCCGTCGATGCGGCGGTCGCAAGCTCGACTCGAGCCGCCGGAAGCGCGGAACGTCGTTTGCTCCGTTGGCTTAGAAAAAAGGAGGAAACGGCCGTGTGGAAGGAACGATACCCGTACTACCTGGCCAATCGTCCGGTCGAGGCCAATGCCGATCTGGTGGTGACGAACAAGTACACGGGCGAACCGGCCGCCCGCGCGGCGCTGGCGGATGCCGAAGCGATCGACCGGGCCATCGCCGCCGCCGACGAGGCGTTTAAGCAGACCCGCCGGATGCCGGCCTATAAGAGGCAGGCCGTGCTCCAGCACGTCGTGTCGCGCGTCGAAGCGCGGCGAGAGGAACTGGCGAAGGTCCTGTGCATCGAGGCGGGCAAGCCCATCCGCGACGCGCGCGGCGAGGTGACGCGCCTGATCGATACGTTCCGTATCGCGGCGGAGGAAACCGTCCGCATCGGCGGAGAATACCTGCCGCTGGACATCAGCCCGCGGGCGGACGGGGTGGAAGGGATCTGGAAACGATTCCCGATCGGCCCGTGCAGCTTCATCACGCCGTTCAATTTTCCGCTCAACCTCGTGGCGCACAAGGTGGCGCCGGCCATTGCCGCCGGGTGCCCGTTCATCCTCAAGCCCGCAAGCTGGACGCCGCTCGGCGCGCTGATCCTGGGCGAAATCCTGGCGGAAACCGACCTGCCGGAGGGGACGTTCAGCATCCTGCCCTGCCGACGGGAGGGGGCCGATCTGTTCACGACGGATG
>CAZNQN010000262.1:0-483 GCA_964574925.1 uncultured Phycisphaeraceae bacterium
GTTCCTCATCCGACCGGTCGGCTATCCGCTTTTCCTGGCGGGCGTCTTTCGCCTGTTCGGTCCCCTCAGCCCGGATGCGATTCAAGTTTCGCAGCACCTGATGGTGGTGGGCATCTGCGTGCTCGCTGCCCTGATCGGATGGGAACTGACGCGACGGCGCAGCGTCGCCCTGCTGACCGGTCTGTTCGTCTCGCTGAGCCTGCAACTGCTCACCTTCGCCAACCTGATCTTCGCCGAGGTTCCCTATGCCCTGGCGCTGACCGCCTGCGTCTACGCCCTGGTGCGGTTCCATCGGAGCGGGAGCCTGCGCTGTTTGGCGGCGGCGTCCGCGCTGGCGGGCATCGCGTCCTTGCTTCGGCCCACTGGACTGGCGCTGGTGCCCGTCTGCGTCTGCGTCGCCCTCTGGCGAACCCTCCGGATCCGGCGGGCGGATCCGTCGATTGGGCGCTCGCCATGGGCGCTTTCCGCCATGGTGAGACGGTA
>CAZNQN010000262.1:493-1557 GCA_964574925.1 uncultured Phycisphaeraceae bacterium
ATCCGTCGATTCGGCGCTCGCCGTGGGCATTCGCCATGGTGGGACGGTTCTTCGCCCCTCGGAGCCGGATGGAATGCCGGTCCGTCGCGCGGGCTGAAGCCCGCGGCTCGGAACTCGAAAACGAAGAGCGCCCCAACAGAGTCGCGACCGTGAGGGAGCGGAAGGGAAACAGAGCCGCGACCGTGAGGGAGCGGTTTTCATCTTTGAAAACCTCTCGTTTTCCGAGGCTTTTTCGCATCACCGCCGTTTCGGTTTGTGCCCTGCTTCCCGCGCTCGTCTTCATCGTGCCGCCGGAGTGGCACAATCGCCGCGTCCACGGGGGCGACGCCGTGTCCCGCTGTCGCAACCTAGCCCTCTATCATCGCATCTTCCGCATGGACGGACTCGATGCCCCGCAAAGCGACGCCCTCGCGGACATCCGGCAAACGGTCGAGGAAGCCCGCCGTCGCGGGTTCCTCCATGCCGGCGACGACATCCGCCTGTGGGGCACGGTCGTAAAGGCCTATCGCACCGTCCGCGGATGGTCGCTCGCCCAGACCGCCGGCCTGATGGGCGATGCCGCCCGCGACGCCCTCGACGCTCACCGAAAGGAGGTGTTCCTCAACATGATCCGCTACGCCTACTGGATGCTGGCGTCGACGGATACGTTCTATCGCTTTCATCCCGGCGGCGCGCCCGGCCTCACCCGCCCCAACGGCGAGCGCGTGCGGGCGACCGGCGCCGAGCTGTTCGACATCGCCACCTATCGACCGATGCTTGATGAGTGGCTTCAGCCCTACCGGCACTATTTACCGTTGCGGATCGATCCCCGACCGCTGACGCCACTCTGGCGAGCCGTCGCCCGCGTCTTTCACCGTTACGCGGATCAGCCTCCGTCTCCCGTGCGCATCGGCGACACGTTGTACGAGGTCTTCACCTGGATCTGCCTGCTGGGGCTGGCGCTGGCGTCGGCGATCGGACCGCGACGCGGCGCGTGGATCCTGATCATCGGCGGCGTGCTGGCGACGCAGGTCTTCGGGTCGGCTTTGTATGCCGGTCCGACGCCGCGCTATGCGGTCCCGGTC
>CAZNQN010000262.1:1567-4124 GCA_964574925.1 uncultured Phycisphaeraceae bacterium
GGCCGGACGTGGCCTCCTCCTCGCCTTCCGTCGATTGTTCGCCTTCGGGACGCCTGCGCGTACGCCCGTCTCCACCCCCGCCTGACGCGCGGACCCCTCGTTTTCGGAAGCGAAGGCGGGAATCCGCCGATGGACAGGGGGGACCGGCCCGGTTGCAGGCCCGCGGTCCCGTCGGCCGATTGCAGGGTGATACGGATGAAGATCCTCTACGTCGTGCGTGACATGTCGTTCATCGAGCCGCTGGGGGTGATGTTCCTCTCCGCCATCGGCAAACAACAGGGACATGAAAGCGCCCTGCTGATCCTCAACGAGGAGGACGCCATGACGCGCATCAGGCGCGAGCGCCCCGACATGATCTGCATGAGCGTCATGTCCGTCGACGCCGACGTCTTCGAGCGCCTCTGCCGCCGCATCAAGGACCGCTTTCCCGACATCTTCCTTTGCGTGGGCGGCCCGCACGTCACCTTCGAGTGCGACGCCGTCCGACGCTGGGCGGTGGACGCCGTGGTGCAGGGGGAAGGCGACCTGGCGTTCCGCGATCTGCTCCGTGCCGTCGACGCCGGCCGCTCCGTCGAGGACATTCCCAACGTCCACACCCGCGCCCGCCGCAACCCCATGCGCCGACTGATCGAGCCGCTGGACCAGTTGCCCCATCCGGATCGGGAGCTGGTCTACTTTCCCGGTGGGCACCTGCGCGATCTGAACGTCAAGTCGTTCATGACCTCCCGCGGATGCGCCTATCGTTGCACCTATTGCTTCAACAGCAAGTACAACGAGATGTACAGCAAGAACGGTCGGCCCGTCCGCCGCTTCTCTGTCGATTACATGATCGAGGAGATCGCGCGCGTCCGCACCGATTACGGATGCGATTTCGTCCGCCTCGGCGACGACGTGTTCGCCTATCGCGTGGACGATTGGCTGCTGGAGTTCGCCGACAAGTATCGCCGCCGCATCGGCTTGCCCTTCTACTGCCTGATCCGTCCCAACCTGCTCAAGCCCGATCTGGTCCGGGTGCTGAAGGAGGCGGGGTGTCATTCGATCAGCATGTCGATCGAGGCCGGCAGCCGCCGCCTCCGCCGCGAGGTCCTCCTCCGCGACATGACCGACGAGGTCATCTTCGACGCCGTCCGCCACGTCCACGAAGCGGGCATCCACATCTACGCCAACGCCATGCTCGGCTTGCCGCACACCACCATCGAGGACGACATCGAAACGGTGGCGTTCACCGCCCGCTGCAAGGTCGCCTATCCGAGCTTCACCGTGTTCACCCCCTTCAAGGGCACCACGCTGGGGGAGAAGTGTTTCCGGGACGGGCTGATCGACGGGGACTATCCCGAACACACCACCGACCGCTCGATCCTCAACTGCTTCACGGAGCGGGAGAAAGACGCCCAGATGAACCTCGTGCACCTGGGCATCTGGGCGTGCAAGTTCCCCTTCTTGCAGAACGCCATCTTCCGCCGCCTGATCTACATGAAGCCCAATCCGGTCTTCTTCTTCCTGTGGTACCTGATGAAGAACTACGTCTCCGCCCGCTACATCTGGCCCATCCGCGCCGGGATCGGGAAGAAGCTGCGGCTGGCCGTTCGCGCCCTGCGCTTCGAGCTGGCGGGGCGGCTCAACCTGCGTTCCCTGCTGGGACTGGACCTGCCGAAGAAGCGCGTTCGCCCCCCGCGCGTCATCGCCGATCAGAGACCGGACCACCTCCGCCCGTCCCCGCTGTTCCAGGAAGAGATGCTGCCCGCTTGAACATGCGGGATACGAAGGCTGGATTGGCTGGCGTGTCCAACCCACCTCCGAACCGCGGGCTTTTGGCCCGCGTGACGTTTTCGGACTCCATCTGCATCCGATGGGGAAAGGACCGGTTCACGATTCCGAGAAAGGATCTATTGAGAAAATAGAGCCGCGACCGCTTCACAGAGCCACGACTGCTCAACAGAACCGCGAGCGCTTCACAGAGCCGCGACCGCCTTGCCTGTGCGTGCAAGCGCGCACGCAGACAGGTGAGGGAGCGGTTTTTTCGTTTCCGTTCCGGACATACGGGTGTTAACGCTTCGCGGAATCCGTTTTGAACCAGTGCCGAGGTGGCAATCGTTCCATTGAATTCGTTCAGTGCCCGAACAGCGAGGCCGTTTCGTAGATCGTCTCCGACAGCGTCGGATGCGGATGAATCGTCGCCGCCAGGTCGTAGGGCACCGCGCCCATCTCCATCGCCAGCACGCCTTCCGCGATCATCTCGCCCGCGTGCACGCCGGTCATCCCCACGCCCAGCAGTCGACCGCCGTCTTTGTCCACGATCAGCTTGGTCAGCCCGTCCGTCCGCCCGAGCGACACCGCCCGCCCCGACGCCGACCAGGGCATCTTCTTGACCTCGACGTTGCGACCGGCTTGCTTCGCTTCGCTTTCCGTAAGGCCCGCCCACGCGATGGCCGGATCGGTGAACACCACCGCCGGGATCGCCCGCGGTTCGAAGACCGCTTTCTTGCCCGCCAGACGATCGGCCAGCACGGTGCCTTCGTGCATGGCCTTGTGCGCCAGCATCGGGTTGCCGATCACG
>CAZNQN010000263.1:0-4100 GCA_964574925.1 uncultured Phycisphaeraceae bacterium
TCGTGACATTGACGTGGGGAGACGGCTCGCAGGGGCGGGAACGTCGGCGAGATGGAGCATCCGATCCCGTGGCCGTCCGCATCGAATCGCCGCCCGCCCTGCCCGTCGAGATCGACGGCATTCCCGGTGGCGGAAAGGTCACCTGGCGGTTGCGGGCGGAGGAAGCGGGACGTCACCGGTTGACCTTCCATGTGGGGGACGAGACCTTCACCAAGGCGGTCGTGGTGTCCGAGCGGTTCGCGCGGGTTTGTCCCCGACGGGTGGCCCCCGACTGGGTCGAGCAACTGCTGTATCCCGCCGAGCCGGTCCTTCCGCGGGAAACCGGCGTGATCTCGGTGGAGGTCGCCTATCCGCCGGCGCCGTCCCGTTTCCATGGTGCGGGTTGGTGGGCGGTGTGGTATTTCGTGCTGTCGATGGCGACGGCATTCTTGCTCAGACCGATCTTCAACGTTCGTTTCTGAGGAGCGGATTCGAACCTCGTTCGAACGTGCAAGAGCGCTCGCTTGCCTGTCTGCATGCGTGCCTGCACGCACAGGCGGGCGGTGGCGGCCCTGTTGGGAAAACGGAATTCCGAACAGCGAATTCGGAATGAATGGGATCTCGGATCGAGTTCGACCGGGGGCACGCGATCGCTGTCGGGATCCGTTTCGGTCGCCGTTCGGGTCCGCTCCCTCACGGTCACGGCTCTGTCTATTCGCTATTCGCGATTCATCATTCGCCGTTTTGCTCCGCTCGCTTATCCGTCTGCGTGCGTGCCCGTGTGCAGGCGGGCACGATCGGGCGGTCGCATCCCGGTTGACCGTTGATCCGTTCAGTGTTCCGTTTGAGTCCGTCCAATGCGCTTCGGAAGGCTCGCCGGGGTGTTTTTGCTGATCGGGCAGCGTCGGGATCGCCCGCTTTCCAATCCGGGGGCGATGTCGCATAATGCTCGTGTTCTGTGGCGACGTGAAGGAGGTGGCCTATGCGCGGATGCAGACGATCGACGACGGGGTTGGTTTTTCTGCTCGTTTCGAGTGCGATGGTTTCTCTCGCCGTCGGCGAGGAGGGGATGTGGCTCTTCACCAACCCGCCGGAGAAGGCGCTCAAGGAACGGTACGGGTTCACCTTTCCGCCCGGGTGGCTGGAGCATGTGCAGAAATCGTGCGTGCGGGTGGGACGGGGCGGTTCGGGTTCGCTGGTCTCGCCGCACGGGCTGTTGATGACCAATCATCACGTGGGGCGCGGGCAGCTCCAGAAGCTCAGCTCGGCCGACCGCAACCTGCTGGAGACCGGCTTCTACGCCGCCTCGTATGAGGACGAACTGAAGTGTCCGGACCTGGAGGTGCGCATCCTGTGGAGCATCGACGACGCCACGGACGACGTAACCGCGGTGGTGACGGAAGACATGTCGCCCGCCGAGGCCGAACACGCCCGCCAGCGGCGCATCGCCGAGATCGTGCGAGACGCCGAACGCCGCACGGGGCTGGACTGCGAGATGGTCACCCTCTACCACGGTGCCCGCTTCCACCTGTATTGCTACCGGCGCTATGACGACGTGCGGCTGGTGATGGCGCCGGAGTCGCAGATCGCGGCCTTCGGCGGCGACACCGACAACTTCGAGTATCCCCGTTACTGTCTGGACGTGACGTTTTTCCGCATTTACGAGAACGGTCGGCCCCTGGAGAACGAGCATTACCTGAAATGGAACGAGGCCGGGGCGTCGGAAGGGGATCTGGTTTTCGTGACGGGGCATCCCGCCCGGACGCGCCGCCTGTATACCGTGGATCATCTCAAGTATCTGCGGGACGTGGCCTATCCGCGCCGGCTTCGTTCGCTGTGGCGCAGCGAGGTGAAGCTCAACACGTTCTCGGAGCGGAGCGCGGAACATGCCCGCATCGCGCGTGCGTCGCTGAAGGGGGTGGAAAACGCCCGCAAGGCCCTGACCGGGTATTTGAACGGGTTGCTCGATCCCGCGGTCATGCGGGCCAAGCAGAAGGCGGAACAGGCCCTGCGGGTCTTCGTGCAGGCCGATCCCGCCCGGCGGAAGCGATGGGGCGACGCATGGGACGACATCAGCCGGGCGGAACGCACCGCCCGCGAACTGACCGATCGGTATACCGCTCTGGAACAGGCGGCGTTCGCCGGCGGTTCGAGGCTCTTTGCCATCGCCCGCCACCTGGTGCGGCTGGCGGCGGAGCTTCCCAAACGCAATGGCGACCGCCTGCGCGAATACCGCCAGTCCCGCCTCGATTCGCTGTACGTCCGCCTCTATTCGCCTGCTCCCATTTACGACGCGCTGGAGATTCATCGGTTGACCAGCGGATTGACGTACATGGCCGAGCTGTTCGGCGCCGACGATCCGATGGTGACGCGCCTGCTCGCGGGGAAGTCCCCCCGCCAGCGGGCCGTCGAACTGGTCCGGGGCACGAAACTGAAAAACGTGCTCGAGCGGAAGCGGTTGGCGAAGGGGGGCGCGGACGCCCTGGCCGCGTCGGGCGATCCGATGATCCGTTTGGCTTACGAGATCGACGCCGAGGCGCGCGCGGTGCGGAAGCGCTACGAGGACGAAGTCGAGAGCGTGGAGCGGGAGGCGTACGCGCGGATCGCCGCCGCCCGTTTCGCCCGTCACGGGCAGGCGATGTATCCGGACGCGACCGGTTCGCTGCGGATTACGTACGGCACCATTCGCGGGTTCGAGGAGGACGGGCGGGCGGTGCCCGCCTTTACCGACTTCGCGGGACTGTTCAAGCGATATGCCCAGCGCGGCGGCGTGGCGCCGTTCACGCTGCCCAAACGCTGGCTTACGGCGAAGGATCGGCTCGACCTGTCCCTGCCACTCAACTTCATCTCCACCACCGACGTGATCGGCGGCAATTCGGGCAGCCCGGCGATCGACCGCGACGCACAGGTGGTGGGGCTCGTCTTCGACATCAACCTGCCGGCGCTGGTGTGGGACGTCGCCTATACCGATCACCGTGCCCGGACGGTGAACGTGGACGCCCGCGCGATCCTCGAAGGATTGCGCAAGGTGTATCACGCCGATCGGCTGGTCAAGGAGATCCTTGGGCGGTAGGGCGGTTCTCGTGCATCGTGTTGCGAGCCGCGGGCCCAAAGTCCGCGCGATAGAGCGGTACTCCACCCGCATCCGATGGAGAGGGGGGCGGCGCGCAGTTTCGGGGGATGCGTTATCCCCCTTTTGCGCGAGGGCGCGGGGCGTTGCTCCGCAAGCGGCGTCCGCGGACAATCGGCGTCGATGACGCGAACGAAAAGCCTTCCCGTCGTGATGCCCCGCGTGGCGGGCCAGCGCTGGGCGTGTCACGCCTGTGCCTACTGCTGCCGGGAACTGGTCGTCTCCCTCTCGGCGGAGGATCGCGAGCGCATCGACCGGGGGGGATGGCGTGAGCGGCTCGGCGTCGAGCCGTACGTTCGTCTGGGCCGGAAGTGGGTCTTGAACAAGACCCCCGATGGGGCGTGCGTCTTCCTCGATCCGGAGAATCGATGCCGCCTGCACGCCGAGTTCGGAGAAGAGGCCAAACCTCTCGACTGCCGGAGGTATCCGTTCACGTTTCGACCGGTCGGCGGGACGTGGCGGGTGGGATTGCGGTTCGATTGTCCGTCGATGGCCCGCTCGCAGGGGGAACCGATCCGGCAGTCCGTCTCGTGGCTTCGCGCGCTGGCTCCCATCGCGCCGCCGGAAAAAAAGATGTGCGGGGAGGATCGGGTGCGTCTTCCCGGTGGGCGGCGGGCGCAGCCGGAGGAAATCGACGTACTGGTGGACCGTTTCCTTCGCTGGATCGGGCGGGAGGACGTTCCGATCCGACGGCGAATGATCGGAGCGGCCCGCATGACGGGCACCCTCGCCGCCGCACGTTTCAAGAAGGTCCGCGGATCGAGGTTCCGCGAGCTGCTCGATCTGCTGTTCGGCGTCATCGAACGGGAGGCGGAGAAGGACCCTCGACCGCCGGCGCCGCGTCAGAAGGCGATGCTGCGCCAGTTCGTCTTCGCCCATGCGGAGTCCGTTTCGTTTCACGAGATGCGCCGCGGACTCGGTTTCAGACTCGCACGACGGTTCCGACAGCTCACCGACGCCCGCCGGTTCCGGCAGGGAAGGGGGATTGTGC
>CAZNQN010000264.1:0-4087 GCA_964574925.1 uncultured Phycisphaeraceae bacterium
GGAGCGGGCGGCGACGGCGTCACCATCGGCGACCTGAGCGGCACGGAGCTGACGCGGATCGATCTGGACGTGGTGTCGGGCGATACGGATTCGGTGACGGTGACGGGCACCAGCGGCGGTGATGCCGCATCGGTGATCGAGTCGGGCGGCGTGGTGGACGTGACGGGTCTGGCGGCGCGTGTGGTGGTGTCGAACCTGGAGGCTGCGGACACGCTGACGTTCGCGGGCGGTTCGGGTTCGGATGCGCTGACGACGTCGGGGATCGCGGCTTCGGTGACGGTGGACGCGGCGGCGGGGACGGTTTCGGGCGCGTTGACGGGTACGCTGTCGTTCACGGGTACGGAGTCGGTGCAGATCGATGCGAGTGCGGCGACGACGACGCTGTCGGTTCAGGGTGCGTCGCGCTACGAGCACCGTCTGGGCGTGGCTTCGGATGCGGGTTCGGTGGAAGCGGACGGGTTGTCGATCGGCTACACGGGTCTGGTGTCGGGCGAGACGCTGTCGCTGACGGGTGTTGGCGGATCGGACGTCGTGGTGTCGTACGGGACGGACGCGGACGACACGGTGACGGCGAGCGACACGTCGATCCAGTGGAGCGGCCGTGCGGACGTGGCGCTGAACGGCATCGAGTCGGTGACGCTGGTTGCGGGTTCTGGCGACGATGCGGTGACGGTGACGCCGTCTGCGACGACGACGTTCGCGGTGCAGGGCGGTGATCCGGACAGCGGCTCGGACGTGCTGACGGTGAACACCGGTGGAGCGGCGACGCGCGTGAGCGCGACTCAGGTGGTCGTGGGGGCGAACCAGCCGATCGATTACACGGGCGTGGAGCGGATCGTGCTTTCGGGGAGTCCGTCGAGCGTGACGCTGGAGGGTGGTGCCGGCGAGGACACGATCACGGTGGATCCGACGGCGGGAACGGGCCGGATCAACGGGGGCGCGTTGGTGGAACTGGGTACGACGTCGGTGACGGCGGACGGTTCCGGTGGTGCGAACGACCTGGTGGTGGTGAACGGTTCTGCGTCGGGCGATGCGATCGCGGTGGACCGTGCGGCGGGCACGGTGGCTGTGGGCGGCGTGACGGTGACGCTGTCGAACAGCGAGAACCTGCTGGTGTCTTCGGGTCTGGGTGACGACACGGTGACGGTGACGGGCACCGGGGGCGCTTCGTTGACGGTGGACGGTGGCGCGTCGTTTGCGACGGACACACTGGTGGTTGTGTCGACGGAGGCGACGGCGGACTTCGTGGTGGATCCGGGTGCGAGGGACGATTCGGGATCGGTGTCCGTGGACGGATCGGCGACGCAGTTCACGGGGATCGAGGCGCTGACTCTGGACGCCGGTTCCGGGGGTGACGTGGACAACGTGACGATCAACGGGACGGGTGGTTCGGACGCGTTGACGTTCACGGGCGGCAGTGCGTCGGACGTGGCGACGGTGTGGTTGAACGGCTTTGCTCCGCTGACGCTGGACAATTTCAGTGCGTCGAGCAGCGTGACGCTTTCGGGCGGCGCGGGCGAGGACGTGATCACGGTGGTACCGAACGTGGACGTGGCGTCGAACTTTGCGAACGTGACTGTGTTGGGCGGATCGCCGAGCGCGAGCGATCGGTTGATCGTGACGGGGACGTCGGGTGACGACGCGTTCGTATTCGATGCGAGCGCGGGGACGATCGCGGTGACCAGCGGCGGGAACACGTCGACGCTGACGCTTTCGGGTGTGGAGTCGGCGGCGCTGGACGGCGTGGGCGGCACGGACACGCTGAACGTGATCGGCACGGCGGGCGGATCGACGTTTGCGTTGGAGAGCCTGTCGTCCTCCAGCGGGAACGTCCAGGTGGACGGCGGTCTTCCGGTCGCCTTCCAGAACATCGCCGGGGCGGTGTCGCTGGCGGGCGGAGCGGGTACGGACGCGGTGGTGTTGACGGGTTCGTCAAACAACGACGTGGTGGACGTGACGAGCACGTCTCTGACGGTGAACGGGCGTGTGTACACGCTGGCGGGTCAGGAGTCGGTGACGCTGAATCTGGGAGCGGGTGACGACACGGCGACGGTGACGTCGTCGGCGGGCTTCGACGTGGCGGTCAATGGCGGTGATCCGGACGCGAGCGATTCGGTGGTGTTCGCGGGTGCCGGCGGTGCGGTGACGGTGGACTATGGAGCGGGGACGCTTTCGGAAGCGGGCGGCAGCGTGGTGA
This sequence comes from uncultured Phycisphaeraceae bacterium, assembly GCA_964574925.1. GTDB lineage: Bacteria > Planctomycetota > Phycisphaerae > UBA1845 > UBA1845 > CAZNQN01. The sequence goes on from CAZNQN010000264.1 coordinate 2,198, forward strand.
CGCTGACGGGCGTGGAGTCGGCGACGGTGAACGCCGGAGCGGGCTCGATTTCGGTGGACGGTACGTCCGGGGCGGATGCGTTGACGGTGACGCCGACGGGGGCGAACACGGCTCGTGTGGCGTTGTCGGGTTCGAACCTGGTGTTGTGGACGAACAACACGGGTGCGTTGACGGTGACGGAGTCGAACGGGGGCAGCGATACGCTGACGGTGTTGGGGACGAACGCCGGTGAGACGATCGTGGTGGGGACCGCGAGCGTGACGGTGGGTTCGTTGAAGAGCGTGGGTTACACGGCGGCGAACGTGGAGTCGCTGCGTGTGGACGGATCGGCGGGCGCGGACACGTTCGACGTGACGAGCGGTTCGGTTCCGGTGTTCGTGGACGGTGGCGATCCGATCGGGGTGGGCGACGTGCTGAACGTGACGCCTGCGGGGGCGCCGACGTTCACACCGGGCCCGGAGAGCGACGAGGGGATGATCGCCGACGGCTCGAGCGAGCCGGTGAGCTTCGACCACATCGAGAGCGTGAGCGTGGCGTTGGGCGGCGTCGGGGGGACGGCGACGATCAGCGGCACGGGCGGTGACGACGAGATCACGGTGGTGGGGGTGAGTCCGAACACGGTGGACGTGCAGGTGAATGCGGGTCCGGTGGTGCGTTACACGGGGGCGATGTCGCTGACGGTGGCCTCGGGCAGCGGCGACGACGACGTGACGGTGGACGTGGAGGTGTCCGGTCTGGACGTGTCGTTGACGATCCAGGGCGGTCTTCCGGGTCTGGGTACGGACGTGGTGCGTGTGACGGGCGTGGACGGGACGGACGATCAGCCGGTGTTCGCACCGACGGCGGCGGACGCGGGGACGCTGCAGCTGACGGGTCAGCAGCCGATCGTTCTGAGCGGCATCGAGTCGGTGGTCTACGACGGAGAGTCGGACGGCGAGTCGTTGACGGTGAGCAGTCCGGCAGGCGCCGGTCACCAGTTCGTGGTGAGCGGCGGAGCGACGGACGATTCGGGGACGGTGCGTGTGGACAGTCTTCTGGGGCTGTCGTTTGTGAACGTGGGGTTGTCGGGGATCCTGACGCTGAGCGATCCGGATGCGGTCTCGGACGACGGGGCGTCGGTGCACGGTACGGACGGAGACGACGTGATCGGCGTTTCGGGTCCGGGAGTGGTGTCGGTGAACAGCCGGATCGGCGTGGATGCTTCGGACATGTCTTCGCTGACGGTTGCGGCGGACGGCGGCGACGATGCGGTGACGATCGAGTCGGGGACGCTGTTCGCCGGCGGTGTGACGGTGATCGGCGGCGAGAACGGCGGTGGCAGCGACGGCGTGACGCTGCTGGGTGACAACGCGAACGCGGGAGCCGAGGTGATCGGTGTGGACCTGTCGACGGGAGTGGCGACGGGTCTCGTGGGCGGCGTGGTGACGCTTCAGGGGATCGAGCACCTGACGGTGGACACTCAGGGTGAGGGTGCGGGCGGCACGGACACGGTGAACCTGACGGCGGTGGGTGCGTCGAGCGGTTTTTCGGATGTCGCGGTGGTCAACGCGGAGACGGTGACGGCGACGGGGACGGCCGGCAACGAGACGATCGCGGTGACTCCTGCGGGCGCGGGCGCGGGAACGTTCACGGCGGGTCCGGGGACGCCGGAGGTGAGCTATTCGGGAGCGACGACGAGCTTCACGGTGACGGGCAACGGCGGCACGGACGTGCTGGCGATTGTGGGGACCGAGGGATCGGACACGGTGACGACGCCGAGCGCCACGAGCGTGGACGTGGACGGCGGCACGGTGTCGTTTGCGGACTTCGACCGTCTGGACATTCTGACCGGTGCGGGCGACGACAGTGTGACACTGAGTGCGGGTATTGCGATTCCGAAGGTCGTGGACG
>CAZNQN010000265.1:0-236 GCA_964574925.1 uncultured Phycisphaeraceae bacterium
GACAGGTGAGGGAGCGGAACATGAACGGCGAATGGCCAAACCGAATCGCGAAGGAACTCGATACAGACAAAAACCACAATTTCGCCGAGCAGACCCGGCGAAAACCAAGCAGGATTCGAATCGAAAACGGCGGGAATTACGAAACAGCCCCGATCGAGCGAGCCTGCCCCATTACGATTCCTTCACGGCCGCGATGAGTTCGGTGAAGGCCTTTTTGGCGTCGTTGAAGAACATCA
>CAZNQN010000265.1:246-1263 GCA_964574925.1 uncultured Phycisphaeraceae bacterium
ATATTAAGAGTTTCCTAGAAAAAGTCAAGGTTTTCGCCAGAAAAATCGAGCTTTTGATGTTCCTGTGAAAAAGGAGACGTTCACCTCGACCGCGCCTTGAACACTGAAGCCCTATATCTGGTGGTCAAGGTTTTAGACACCACAAAAGGCGATCGCTGCCTTATCGGAAGGCCGCCTACGATTCCTTCACGGCGGCGATGAGTTCGGTGAAGGCCTTTTTGGCGTCGTTGAAGAACATCAGCGTGTTGTCGTTGGCGAACAGGGGGTTGGGGATGCCCGCGAAACCGGGCGAGAGGCTCCGCTTGATCACCACCACCGTGCGGCACTTGTCCACGTCGATGATCGGCATCCCCGCGATCGGCGAGTGCGGATCGGTGCGGGCGACCGGGTTGACCGTGTCGTTGGCCCCCACCACGAAGGCGACGTCCACCGTCTCCAGCGTGGGGTTGATGTCGTCCATCTCGATCAGCTTGTCGTAGGGGACGTCCGCCTCCGCCAGCAACACGTTCATGTGCCCCGGCATCCGCCCCGCCACCGGATGGATGGCGAACTCCACCTTCACCCCCCGCGACTCCATCAGATTGGCGAAATCGCGGACCACGTGCTGCGCCTGGGCGACGGCCATCCCGTACCCCGGCACGATCACGATCCGCTGCGCCCCGTCGAGGAGCATGGCGATCTCCTCGGCCGTGGTGGACTTGATCCGCCCCGCGTACACCTCGTCCGCGGTGGCCGCCCCTTCCGACGGGCCCAGGGTGGCGAACATGACGTTGGCCAGCGAGCGGTTCATGGCCTTGCACATGATGCTGGTCAGGATCAGTCCCGACGCCCCCACCAGCGAACCGGCGATGATCAGTACGTTGTTGTTGATGACGAACCCGGTGGCGCAGGCGGCCAGTCCCGAATAGGAGTTCAGCAGGGCGATCACCACCGGCATGTCCGCCCCGCCGATGGGAATGGTGATCAGCACGCCGAGCACGGAGGCGACCACGACCAGCAGCCAGTACCAGGCCGATG
>CAZNQN010000265.1:1273-1977 GCA_964574925.1 uncultured Phycisphaeraceae bacterium
AAACAGCACCGCGTTGATGAGGTGGCGGGCGGGCAGCAGGATCGAATCGCCGAGGCGGTATTGCTGGCCGCCCCATCGGATCCGCCACTCCGCCAGCTTGGCGAACGCCACCAGCGAACCCCACAGCGTCACCGCTCCGATCAGCCCGGAGGCGGCGATGGCGATGGATTCCTGGAGGCCCATAGCGCGGGCGGTCGCCTCGGCGCCGCCCTGCCCGGCGGCCCGCAGATTCATCACCAGCTCCGCCCCCGCGACGAGGAACGAGGCCCCGCCCCCGAAGCCGTTGAACAGGGCGACCATCTGCGGCATGCCCGTCATCGGCACCTTCAGCGCCAGGATCGTCCCCGCCACGGTGCCGATCACCAGACCGATCACGATCCACACCCACGAGACGATCCCGCTCGCCCACAGGGTGGCGCCGATGGCGACGAGCATGCCCACGGAACCGGTCAGGTTGCCGCGGACGGCCGTCCGCGGATGCGTCAGACCCTTCAGGCCGAAAATGAACAGCACCGACGCCAGCAGATACGCCAGGTTCTGGATCGTTGCGAGGGAAGTCTCCGCCACGGTCTATCCCTTTTTCTTCTTGAACATCATCAACATGCGGTGGGAGACGACGAAGCCGCCGACGACGTTGATGGTGGCGAGCACCACGGCCACGAAGCCCAGCCCCGTCGCCAGCGCCCCCCTGCCCGTGCCGGCGG
>CAZNQN010000265.1:1987-4076 GCA_964574925.1 uncultured Phycisphaeraceae bacterium
GATGATTTCGAAGCCGACGAAGATCGCCAGCACGAAGATGGTCAGCAGTCCGACAATGTCCGTTTCCATGGCGTAATCCTTCAGCCGCCGGCCGCTTTCGTGTCCGAGGGTTTCTCACCGGCAAGCGGGGGCAGCCCCAGCAGCTCCCGCACCCGCGGATGGCACACCTTCCCCTCCCGCGTCAACAGCGTGCCCGCGTGCACCTCGTTCTCCAGATCCAGCGCCAGCGAACCGTCCCGGGTGATCTCCTTCAGGAACGTGACCAGGTTGCGGGCGTACATCTGACTGGCGTGCAGCGGCACGGTGGCCGGCAGGTTGGTCGGCCCCACGATCGTCACCCCGTGTTCCACCACCGTCTCGTCCGGCCTGGTGAGCTCGCAGTTGCCGCCCCGTTCGGCAGCCAGATCCACGATCACCGAGCCCGGCATCATGCCCCGCACCATCTCCCCCGTGATCAGCACGGGGGACCGCTTGCCGGGGATGGCGGCTGTGGTGATCACCGCGTGGCTCTCCGCCACCACCCGCGTCATCAGTTCCCGCTGGCGTCGGACGAAATCTTCGCCCAGGTCCTTCGCGTAGCCGCTTTTGTCCTCGGCCTCCTGCGTTTCCAGCCCCATCTCCACGAACTTGGCCCCGAGGCTTTCGACCTGCTCCTTGACGGCGGGGCGAACGTCGTAGGCCTGCACCACCGCACCCAGGCGGCGGGAGGTGGCGATGGCCTGCAACCCCGCCACGCCCGCTCCGATGACGAACACGTGGGCGGCGGTGATGGTTCCCGCGGCCGTCATGAACATGGGGAACATGCGGGGGGCGAGATTGGCGGCCAGGAGAACGGCCTTGTACCCCGACACCGTCGCCTGCGACGACAGCACGTCCATGCTCTGCGCCCGGGTGATCCGCGGCATCAGTTCCATGGCGAACGCCGTCACCTTCCGCTCCGCCAGCTTCTTCGCCCACTCTGGGGAGCCAAGTGGATCGAACATGCCCACCAGCATCAGGCCGGGACGCATGTGCTCCAGATCGTCCGCGCCGGCCTCCGGATTGGCGCCCAGCCCGCGAACCTGGAGCACGACATCGGCCTCGCGGAAGATCTCCGCCCGATCCTCCACCACCCGCGCTCCCTTGTCGCGGTAGGCGGGGTCCGGGTAACCGGCCGACTCCCCCGCGCCCGCCTGGATGAGCACAGTGTGCCCCTGTTTCTCAAGGGCGGGAATCACGTCCGGGATCAGGGCCACCCGCCGCTCCCCCGGATAGGTTTCCGTTGGGACTCCGACTTTCATGCGCCTCGTTCCAAATCGGGGATTCCACCTCGTGGCTGCGGGAGACCGCGCCGGCTCGCCCGCAGGCCCAAGGGGAGGGAAGCTTACCCGCTCCGCCCCTTCCGTCCAACCCGCCGGAACGGAAGGCGAACCGTGCACCGCCTCCACCCGCCGTCCCGGCGGCGTATGGAGGGCAAACCCATCCATTCGGTGCAGAACGCCTCCGACCCGGCTCGACCGCATGGGCCTGCGGCCATACCCGCGCCGCCTCGAACCCCGAAACCGGGAAGCAAACGACATGCCGGAACCCGATCTTCAAAACGGCTGAAAAACAGGAGCGGCAAGGGTACGACCGCTGCGGACGCGGAGAACAAGCGGGCGACGCCGGGCGATCTCGGCCCGGTCGGTTCCGCATCCCGAGCCGCGGGCTTCAACCCGCGCGATCCGCTGTACTGCGATCCGCATCGACATCGAAACGTCCGGGCCACGCAGTTCGGAGGATGCTCCAGGACGCGGCGGACGCGGAGAACAGGCGGCGCCGGGTGGAAGCAGCCTTCCGTCCGGGCGCGCTCCAAGCAGCGTTGATGCGCATTAACGATCTCCCCCGCTCCGAGGGCATCGGAGCGGGGGACGAGGAGGAGGAGACGGTTCAGGCGCAGGCTGGGCGGGCCTGGATCAGCCCTTCTCGGCGGACTTGACGCGGATCCCGCCGTTGTGGGTGTTGATCACCATGGTGCCCTGCCCGTCGCCGAGCACGCCGCGGAGTCGGTGCTTGCCGGCGGAGACCTCGGGTTCCTTGAGAGGAAACTGGCATGCGATCGAGCCTAGGC
>CAZNQN010000266.1:0-3794 GCA_964574925.1 uncultured Phycisphaeraceae bacterium
CGGTCCAGGGCGGCGAGTGCCGTCACGATGTCACCGTCGGCGAGGGCGGCTTTGGTCAGGAGGATCTGCGCCTGGGCATCGTGCGGATGATCGGGGGCGAAGTCCTCCAGCAGCGCGCGGGCGGCGGATGCGTTCCCCATGAACAGATCGCACGACGCCAGTGCGTTGCGGGCGGTGGAGGAGATCGAGCCTTCCTGCGCCAGGGGAGCGAGCACGTCGGCGGCTTGCCGGCATCGGCCAGACTCGGCCAAGAGAAGCCCGAGCCGTTCGGTCACCACCGGGTCCGTCTCGCCTCGTTCGTAGGCTCGCCGATAGAGGGCAAGTGCGCGGTCCTTGCGCCCGAGACGGTCGGCCAGGTGGGCGGCCAGGACGTCGAGGGAACCGTCGTCGGTGGGCTGCTTGCGTCGCGCTTCGACGAGGGAGAGGGCTTCTTCGAGGCGATCCAGATCGGCGAGGCATTCGGCACGGGCCATGAGGATGTCCACGTTGTCGGGGTCGAGCCGCTGCGCCTGCTCATAGGCGTCCAGTGCTTGTTCGGCACGTCCCTGTTGTTCGAGGATGATCCCTTCGGTGTAGAGGAGGTCGGCGCTGACGGCACCGGCGCGGCGGGCGGATTCACACGTTCGAAGGGCGAGGGTGGCCCGGCCGAGCTGCCACTGCGCGCGGGCGAGCAGGACGTAGGGGCCCGGCGCCGACGGGTTGAGCGGCAGGGCCTCGGCGGCCGTGCGGGCGGCCTCTTCGAGCAGCCCCGCTTCATACTGCTGGGTGGCGAGGCGAAGCTGGATCTCTCCGCGGACGCGGTCCCAGCGGGTTTCCGCCCGGTCGGTGCGGTTCTTCGAGAAAGGCCCGGCGCATCCCGTCGCCAATCCGACAAGCAGCAGCAAGGAAATTGCGATCTTTTCCGCGCTTCTCGGTATTGCACGCCGCCCCTTTCTCCGCTGGATGCGGGTCGGGTTTCGTTGCATCGCGCGGACTGAAGCCCGCGGCTCGGGGCATAGGCGCGGCTCGGGATATGAACGCGGCTCGATTCGGCGGCGCATGGGCGGTGTCTCCGGGTCTATGGTTCGCCGGTAGGCGGTTGCGTTTCGGTCTCGTCGGGTTCGGGAAGCTCGACGGTATCGGGGTCGGGCCGGCCGAACAGCTTCAGGTCGTAGCCCCGCTCGCGGGCGATCAGGGCATGAAGGAACAGGCGACCGCCGCTGCCTTCGGCACTCCATTCCTGCCGCCCGGTGAGCCGTTCCTTGAGGCGAATGGCATCGAGGAGGCGCGGGTTGTTGTGCAGGGCGAGGTTGAGATGCCAGAGGGCGGCGGAACGGTCGCCTTGGCGGAGTTTCTCGAGGGCGAGGTGATAATGTCGCTGGGCGATGCGCTCCCGTCCGATGGGCAGCAGTCCCTGCCGGGCGCCGACGCGTATGCGCTCCGCGTTTTCCAGTTGCTTGCGTGATGCGGCTGCGTAGGCGTCGTAATCCTTCACAACGTGAAGGGTCAGCAGGATGATGACCTCTTCGCGCGTGGTGCTTTCGGCGATGGAACGAAACAGCGGTCCGATCCAGGGAAGGTTGCCCAGTCCGGGAACCTGGGAATGTCCGTCGGTGGTGACCTCGCGGAACAATCCGCCGATGAGGATGGTCTCGCCGTCGCGGACGAGGATGTTGGTGGTCACTTCCGTGGTCTGTTCCGAGGGAAGCCCCTGTGCGCTGACGAAACCGACGCTGTCTTCGGGATGCAGTTCCACGCGGATGAAGCCGTCGTCGCTGATGTAAGGTCGGAAGATGAGCTGGGTGCCGGTCTCGAGGAACTCGACCGTCTGGATGGCCTGCGTCTCGGTGACGGTGGTGGTGAGGAAGCCGTCGCGGCGCCCGACGATCACCTGTCCTTTCTGGCGATCGAGGGTGAGCACCTTGGGATTGGCGAGCACGGTGGTGTCGGTGATTTCCTCGAGGGCGCGGAGGAAGACGGCCACCTTGTCCTTGACGATCCCGATCGTCAGTCCGCCGCCGGGGACGTTGCCGGTGAAGTCGGTGGCAGCCAGGGCGTTGAAGCGTTCGAAACGGTTGTCGGGAAGCGGTCCGAGGCTCACGTCGCGCAGGCCGTTGGAGGACGCCGACAGCATCTGGAGATCCACGCCGCCGAGCAGGGTGAAGTCGATGCCGAGGGCGTGCTGATCGTCCAGTTCCGCCCGGAGGATGGTGGCTTCGATCAGGACCTGTTTGGGGCGCACGTCGAGTTTGTCCAGCAGGGCGCGGATCTTCTCGTGCGTCTCCTTGCGGGCGGTGACAATGATGAAATCGCCCGTTGCCCGGCTGTATCCGCCCGCGTCTTCGGCGTCGCTTTTCAGACCGGTGCTGCTCGCGGGAGAGGCGACGAGGGTTTCATCCTTGGCGAGCAGCGGTCGCAGGTACGTTTCCACGTCGGAAGCGGAAAGGTAGTTGAGACGATAGACGCGGGGCTGCGGCGCCTCCGTCTTCGCCTGTTCCATCTCTTGCAGTTCGTCCCGTGTGTAGACGTAGATGAACTTGCCCGCGATGCGGAAGTCGGCTCCGATGGGCATGAGGATCGCTTCGAGGGCTTCGCGGAAGGTCACGTCGTAGAGATTGGCGGTGACCGTTCCCTTCACGCCGGGGGAGGCCACGATGTTGCGTTCCCCTTCCAGCGACAGCAGGTGCAAAACGGTGGTGACGTCTTCCCCCACCACGTGCAGGCGGACGGTGCCGCGGTCCGTCACCTCGACCCGTTTGGGCTGGGATTCGGAAGAAGAGGAAGCGGGGGGTTCGTCCGCGGTCGGCTGAGCCGCCGTCCGCGGAGAGATTGCCCAGGGCAGGGCGCAGGCGGTCAGGATCCCGACCGCGCGGGCGATGGGCGTGCCCCTGCGAAACACGCCGGCGGGTTCGTGCCGTCTGCCGATCACGATCGTCTCGTCGATCTTCCGGGCACGGGGGGGGGAGGCCCCGCCGTCGGGCGTCAAAGACCGTCCTCCGATCCTGGGCCACGACGGCAACCCGCCTGCGCGGTCCCTGACCGGTCCGCGGTCAGGAGCCGGCGCGGGTGCCCCGTCCGGAAGTCGCCTTTTTATCGGCACCGGCGAGACGGACGTTGAGCGTGCCGTTTTGCAGGAGGTCTTTAATCTCCGCGAGGAGTTTGTTGCTCCGGCGAGCCTCCTCCAGGATCTGCTTCCGCTGCAAGCCGCTGTCGGGAATCTGGGCGCGGGCCTGGGGCGGATCGGGTAGCGGCCCCAGCCAGACCCGAAGGCAGGTCAGCAGCACGAAAAGGACGAGGGCCCGGCGGACCCACGAACCGGCGTCGCGGACATCGGTGCGCGTCATCGTGTATTCCTCCCCATCGGACGGGAAGAGGGGACGAAAGGCTCGCCACCTCCTTCCCTGCGATTATGGAACAACTCAGGACGACCACCATCCCGGAAAGTATTCGGTCAGCGCGATCATCAGGGCCAGCGAACCGAACACCATGCAGAGGCGAGCCCGGCGGGCGCGGGCGGTATAGACCGGATCGTGGATGATCAGGATTCCCCCCACGGCCAGAAGCAACAGGGCCAGCAACACCGGGGACGCCTCCGTGCCGATTGTGCGTTCCAGCAGCGGGACGACGACCCAGAGGGTGGCGGAGACGGCCAGCAACGACCGAAAGAGCATCTTCACGCCCTGCGTGGAGCGGTTCCCCACACGGGCGAGCAGCACCTGACGCCCGTAGGCGAAGGCGTAACCGATCAAACCCGCCAGGAGGCAACCGAGGATCCAGGCTGGGAACCGTTGGCCGAACGGCGTGCGGGCCTGGAG
>CAZNQN010000266.1:3804-4069 GCA_964574925.1 uncultured Phycisphaeraceae bacterium
GCGGTCGGGCCAGCGAAGGCGGCCGTGGTGGACGACGGCGGCGACGAGCAGCAGGCTGATGAGCGTATAGAGAACGCCGAATCCGCCGATCGTTCGGGGGGCACGGGGCGATTCTCCGCTGCCCCGGACGATCCCGGCGCCGAAGACCGTCAGCATGAACCCCAGGATGACGGAGGCGCCGGTCGGTCCGGTCCGCGGCGTCCGTGCGAACCACATTGTCGTCGCGGCGGCCGCGGCGGCGACCAGCACGACGCTGAGCCGAAGG
>CAZNQN010000267.1:0-2331 GCA_964574925.1 uncultured Phycisphaeraceae bacterium
ACGGCGCCCGCCCCGAAACTGACGGGGAGTGCGATCAACAGGTTGATGCAGTAGATCGCGTCACCGCGCACCCGCCGCCACGTGAACACACCGCTGCGTTCCGCGCAGTCATGATGCGCGTGAACGTCGCGCACCATGAAAAAGGCGGCGAACGCGATGACGCCCGCGAAAAAAACGGTCAGCGCAGCGCCGGAGAACCGATCCGAAGCCAGACCGCCGACGAATCCGCCCGCCATCGTGACGCTTTCCAGCACGATCGCCAGAGGCCAATCGACCCGCTTGTTTTTCCGGAACACGATCGTCGCGGACAGCGAGAGGACCATGATCAGGAACAGGCTCGTCGTCGCCGCCGTGTGGAAGTCGATGCCTGCGAAAACCTGGATCGGCGTGTAGAGGGCGCCGCCGCCCTGGCCCAGCATCGAAAACACGACGGCCACGACGAACATGACGACGGACAGAACCAACAGGAGCGGTGTCACGAGCACGCCCGTTCCCGACAGGGGATGCACACCTTCTTGTCCCCGAGGATCCGCCCGTACGGCTCCACCGTCATCTCACCGCAAAGGTCACAGCGAAAGCTTGCGAAGGAATGCGGCGGGTCGCTCCACTTGTACTCGAACACCTCGCCGATCTTCAACAACTCGTCCTCGGGCGCCTGCATGACCTTTTTCACCAGCGGCTCGACCACCTCGTTCGGAACCTCGGAGGCGGGGATGTTCTTCTCACGATAGTTGGTGAAGAAAGCGGTGTGTTTGGTGGCTTCCATCGCTTCCGCACGCGGCACGACGCGGACCGCCCTGCCGGTTTTCTTCTCGATCAGCGTCAGACCCCACTTCCCGTAGTGCAGCTTCCTGATGTTGCCCTTCCCGAACGTACAACCGGTGATCATCTGCACGCCGTCCGCAAAGCACGTCGCACAATGATCGTCGCCGATTTCGATCAGCGCCATGAGTTGCCCGTCTTTGGCACGTTCGACGCCCAGCTTGTTCATGGCCGCCGCCCCGACACGCAACCCCATCGGCATGGCCGGGCACTTGTGACCGTGAAGCACAAGTCCGACCTCCAGGTTCGTCTCACAGCCGACGGCGGCTTGCAGCAACGCACCGTCCACCCGATCGGCCTTCACCTTCCCGACACGACCGAACCGTCCGGATGGAAACCCCGGCACCGCACGGCGCTCGCGGGCGACGGGCATAGCCGCGCGGTCCCGCCGCCGTGTCCCTGATTCCGCGCCTCTGCACCGATCAAGGGCATCCGCGCCGGCGTACCGCCTTCAAGCGCGCCAGGTCGGTCTGCAAGAGATCGATTTCCCGCAGACAGTCGCGCACGCACCCGAACAGCCTGCGATACAGCCCCGCCGGATGTTTGACCACGGCGTAGTGCTTCCACTTGCCCTCTCGCCGAACGGTCACCAGCCCCGCCCGCCGCAGATAGGCCAGATGCCGCGACACCTTCGGCTGCGACATCCCCAGCACCGTGCACAGGTCGCAGACGCACACCTCGCCCTCCAGCAGGAGATTCAGCAGACGGATCCGCGTCGGGTCCGCGAACGCCCGGAAGACGGTGTGCGAGGTTTCCAACGCAGCCTGCATCGACCTCTCCTCGAAAACATATTCGTCTACGCATATATGATAGCTCCCGCCGAACCGCCCGTCAAGGGCACGAAGCATGCAATTTCCAGGCCGCGAATGTTTCCGGAGCGCAAGTATCCTTCGGAGGCTCCCGATGAGACGCCCTCACGGGACCGCAGGAGGCCGACGGGCGACGGTTTCAGCCTCGCGACGCGCTCGGATCGTCCGCGGCGTCGGCCTTGCGCACGAAGCAGAGGTGTTCCTTGTCCTTGACCACACCGGGGAAGGGCAGGACCCGGTTGTGCATGACGACGTAGATGCCCGGTTCGACGAGGCGGCAGGCGAGCAGGGCCTCGGTCACGTTCTGCAAGGCGTCCGAGTCGCGGAACTCGAACGGACGCATCGCCCCCGTCAGCACGACGGGGATCGGGGGCGGATGCAGCTCGCGGTAGAGCAGCTCGCCGGTGACCGTCAGCGTGTCGGTGCCGTGGACGACGATGATGGCATCCGCTTCGGAGAGCGTCACCCGCGTCGATTCCACGATCAACCGCCGGTCGGCCTCCGTCAGGTCCAGCGAGTCCTTGTAGAGGATATGCTTGTAGGTCACCTCCAGATCGGGAAGGCGGAGGGCGGCGACGATGTTCTCCACCACCGGCCGATCGTTGCGCAGCGCCCCGCGATACTCGTCGTAGGTCTTGGCGATCGTGCCGCCGGTGGTGATGAACGTCACCCGCATCGTCCGCTTCCTGAAAGATCCGTT
>CAZNQN010000267.1:2341-4067 GCA_964574925.1 uncultured Phycisphaeraceae bacterium
CACTCGACGGGACCGATCGCCCTCGACGGACCGGCGATCGGCCGCCCGGCGTTGACCGCTTTTTGTAGAAACCGCGTTTTCCGGTCGTTAAAATAGAAACGGGGGTCTTCGGGTACGCACCCGTACCTTTTTCCCAGCGGACACAAGCGGACGATCGGGGAGGCGTGGCACCATGGATTGGGAAGCCGTTCGAGACGAGTTCCCCGTCACGCGGAACTACAACTTTCAGAACCACGCGGCCGTGGCGCCCATCAGCCGTCGCTGTGCGGAAGCGGCCCGCCGATATCTCGACCATCTGGAACACAATGCTTATCTGCACGGCGGGTTCTACAAGCAGGCGGAGCGGGTGCGGGTGCAGCTCGCCGCCCTCATCAACGCCAAGCCCGACGAGGTCACCTTCACCAAGAACACCAGCGAAGGCATCAGCTTCGTCGCCAACGGCTTGAGCTGGCAGCGCGGCGACAACGTCGTCACCACCAACGTGGAGTTCCAGGCCAACATGTATCCCTGGCAGGCGCTGCGCGAGCGGGGCGTGGAGGTGCGCATGGCGCTGGAGGAGGATGGCCGCATCCCGCTGGAGCGGATCGTGGAACTCATCGACGGTCGCACGCGGGTGGTGGCCATCTCCTCCGTACAGTTCGTTAGCGGTTTCCGCACCGATCTCGCCACGCTGGGCGAATACTGCGCCGGCAAGGGCGTGTTGCTGTGCGTGGACGCCATCCAGTCGCTGGGGGCGATGCCGATCGACGTGCGGGCGATGAACATCGACTTCCTCGCCGCCGACGGGCACAAGTGGCTCTGCGCCCCGGAGGGCACCGGCATCTTCTACGTCCGCAAGGAGCTTCAGGGACACCTCCGCCCGACGACCATCGGATGGATGTCGATGCGCCATCCCTTCCAGTACGACCGCTATCAGTTCGAATTCGCCGACTCCGCCCGCCGCTACGACAGCGGCAGCTACAACTTCGCCGGCATCTTCGCCCTCGGCGGGGCGCTGGAGCTGATCCAGGAGATCGGCCTGCCGAACATCACCGAGCGGATTCTGTCTTTGACCGATCGGCTGGTGGACGGCCTGCGGAACAAGGGCTATCGCGTCATCAGCTCGCGAACGGCCGGCGAAGCGAGCGGGATCGTGGCGTTCTTCTCCGACGCCCACGACCCCAACCGGATCCAGCAGCATCTCCAGGCTGAACACCGCATCGTCATCGCCGTCCGGTGCGGCCGGCTGCGGGCCAGCCCCCACTTCTACAACACCGAATCCGAGATCGATCAGTTGATCGAGGCGCTGCCGCGCCCTTGAGCGCAAGCGGATCGTCGCTCCCACCGCTTCGCGCGCCACGACGAACCCCCGACGCCTTGCGGTTTACGGCCCCGTTCGATGAACCCGTTCCGGCTCCCACCCGCGCGGGGGGTCCGAGAAAACCGTCGGGCGGCCGCGGTCAAACGCCTCGTCCGTCGGGCGGCATCCCCTTCGCAACTTGCGGGGCGAGGCATTCGATAAAGACACAGAGCACATACCCGGCGACGGGGAGAGGGCGAACGCAGGCTCCCCGCCCTCGGCGCGTCTCGTAAAGGGGGATCGGCATGGGGTTGTTCCAGTGGCTGTTCAAGCGGCTCTCCGAACCGCGCGCCGCGGATCGAGCGAATACCGCAGAGACGGCGGCACCGCCCGAAGCGACCGTCGCGGTGGCGGACCCTCCGGGCTCCGCCGTCGAGGAGGAGGTCG
>CAZNQN010000268.1:0-4023 GCA_964574925.1 uncultured Phycisphaeraceae bacterium
GATACAGCCCGCCACCAGGACACGGTCGCCCACCGTGAACCCGCCCAGGTTCGCCAGCACGTACACCCCGCCGCTGTCCGCCTGGAACAGCACGCATTCCACGCCCTGGATCAGCGTGCCGCAGCCGATGAAGCAGGACTGGCCCGTCGGACAGGCGAAGGGGCATTCCAGCGGGCACGGCAGGGACGGATCGGGCGGACAGACCGTCCCGTCGCCCTGATACGAACCGCCCTGTGCCGTACAGTCGTCACTCGTCGTCTCCACGCAGGGCACCGTACCCGTCGGCCCCAGACAGCACGCCCCCGTCGGCGGCTGTTCGCAAGGCAGCGTCGGATCGGGCGGACAGACCGTCCCGTCTCCCTGATATGAACCGCCCTGCGCGAGGCATTCCTCCCGCGTCAGCTCCTGGCACGGCACCACGCCCCCCGCACCGAAGCAGCACGCGCCCGTCGGCATCGGCTGACACAGGACCGTATCGCATCCGACGCCCGGAACGGGGTCGCCGCCGTTGGCCAGACACGGATCGGGCGGCAGATCGACGCACATCCCGTCCGGCAGGCAGCAGGCGTTCACCTCGCACGGACCGAGGTGCCGGATGTTCATCGACGCCATGGCGGCCTCGCACGCATTGCCGTAGGTGACGCCGTCGCACCCGCACACCGGATCCCACACGTCCGGACAGGCGTCGGGAATCGGCGTGCACACCCCCGTGAAGTCGCAGCAGCACGCGCCGATCGGAAGCTGGCAGTACTCGCCCGCCGGGCACGGAATTCCCGTGATCCCGCCGCAGATCTGTTGCGTCACCGGATTCCCGATCACGTGCAGCACCGTGTCTAGGCACCAGATGCCGTTGATCGACACGACCTTGTCGATGCCTGGGAACGGAACGGGCGCCTCCACCAGTCCGCTGTCGAAACGATCCCGCGGTTCGTTGTCCACCACCAGATCCAGCAGCAGACGATCCTGCACCGGCAGCGTCGCCTGGCGGATGCGGTACAGGCCGTACCCGTTGATCGGAAGCGGTGCCGCAGCGGGATCGACCGTGGTGCGATCCGCGTGCCAGCGCACGTTCACCACCGCGTACTCCGTCAGCGCCGGCGTCTGCACCAGCGGCACCAGCGCGAACGTCCCGCTCATCGGCAGTTCCGGACCCAGCGGACAGTCACACGGATCGAAACACCCGTGCTGATACGTGCTACCCGCAGCCAGTTCGTACGGCTGGATCTCGTTGAGCGGAACCGGCAGGGCGTCCACCTCGAACACCCGGTCCCAGCAGAACATCCCGTTCATCGAGATCGTGATCTGAACATGCAGCGGGTCCGTCGAGGCCGCCAACGGAACCCATCCGCTGTCGAACCGTGCCGGCTCCGTATCCGGATCGACCGTCAGCTCCAGCACCATCCGCTGCATCAGCACCGTTTCCGGAAACGGCGTGCCGATCTCATAGAACCCCGATCCGATCGCCCGCCGATCGCCCGCGTTCCCGTCCGGGATGATCCAGTTGACGTCATCGACGGCGTAGCGGTCCACGTTGGTGGCCGAGTCGAATCCCGTATGACGCAGCACCATCGTGCCCCGCACGCCCTGCTGGAGCAGGATCGGACACAGACACGGCGGGAAACATCCCTCCTGGAAGTTGCTCGCCTCGGTCAGCCGGTACAGTTTTCCGGTGCCCGCCGAGAGCGGATCGGCTGCCTGTACCGACCATCCCCCCGTCACCGCCAGCGCGGCGCACACCATGACCACAGACCTTCCCCATGTTGTGTTGGTTCGACGCTTCATGACTTGACCTCCGGAACAATCACCCCAGTTCGTTCCAGTACGGCTCACGCAACGGCGACTGTATCGGAATCGAACGCCCCTGTCAACCTTTTTTTCGGACCTGACCGTTTCCCTTCTGCCTTCCGGACCGCGGGCGGGACGCCTGCGCGACGGATTCGCTCATCCCGCCAACTCCGCGGGGAAAGCACCGCTGCACAGTTTCGCGAACGGCTCGATGCGGTGTCCGGTGAGCGGGAACGAGGCGCAGGCGCCGATCCCCGCTCCTCCGGCCCATTTGATTAGACTGCCTAACGAAGCTCGCCGGATGGAGCCGGTCGGGCGGGGCGCGTCTACTCCTTCTTCGTTCCCGCAACGCTCTCGCCCCTTCGCCCGTGTTGGAGGGACCGGCCTTTCGATTCGGACAGCGCTCCAGCGAATCGGGAGGCGGACGGGCGTACGCTTCGGAGGCTCGCTCGTGCGGAACCGGTTGCGATCCGTTACCATGATTGCGGGTGGTCGGCTCTCCAGGATAGGACGAAACGACGATCCACGGGATCGGGAGGGGTGTGAATCGCTTACGGAGCTTGTTCGATGACGGATTTCGCCGCCGCGTTCGATGAGGCCTTAGATTACGCCGATTTCCTGGAGCGGTTCGGAACCCCGCCCCAGCGGGACCGCTGGGCGGACGTCTATCAACGGATCCGCCTTTCGAAGGAACAGAGCGACCGCCTGCGCGCCTTCGTGCGCGAAATGCGCGTCCTCTGTCTCGCCGGCGTCTGGTGCGGCGACTGCGCCGAGCAGTGTCCGATCTTCCGGCGGTTCGCCGAAACGACCGCCTGCATCCGCCTCCGTTTCGTCGATCGGGATGCAAGCCCGGCCCTTGCGGAGAAGCTGCGCATCTGCGGCGGCGGGCGGGTGCCCGTCGTCGTCTTTCTATCCGAAGACGGCTACGAGTGCGGGCGGTACGGCGACCGCACCTGGTCGAAGTACCGGTCGCTGGCGTGGGCGGCGGCGGGGGAGGCCTGCTCGACCGGTCTTGCGGCCGACGAAGAGGTGCACGAAGCCGTCGTCGAAGACTGGCTCCGCGAATTCGAGCGCATCCAGTGGATGCTCCGCCTCTCGCCGCGGCTGCGCAAACGCCACGGCGACTGAACCGCCATCCGCCTGCGGATCGGCAGCCCGCGGCCCCGTCTGTATCCCGCCGGGGCGCATGCCGCTGGACGACCCCCGAGGCGCAAACTCTGCGCGTTCGGATCGCTCCACGGAGACTCGAAAAACCGGTTGAATCGCCCTCAAGATTTTTTTGCGCGTCCGACGATACAAAGTCTGCCCATTTTATCCAGATTAACGAACATTCGTTAATTCTAGGTCTTTTTGGCGAACGGAACGCCGGGCGGAGACCCGGCTTGAGTCTGTGTCCGCGTCGGACAGCTCCGGGATCGGGCAGGAGGCCCCGGCCGGTCGGGCCTCCCTGAGCCTTCGTCCACGCCTGATCGCAAGGAGCCATCCGATGGCCGCATCGTCGCTTGATGCCTACCTCAATCCCCTTCTGTGCGGAAACCGCATCGCCTGTCGCCGGGTCGTGCAGCAGCGGCTGGAGGAGATCGACGACCCCACCGTGCTGTATCACGAGCTGCTCTGGCCGGCGATGGAGAAGGTCGAGAAGCTTTACCGCAACGACCGCATCAACGCGGTGGTGGAGAGCATGGCCACCCGGATCAACCGCGCCATCGCCGACCAGCTTCAGCTTCGCCTGCCCATGCGCGATCCGAACGGCAAGCGGATCCTGATCGCCGCCGCTCCGGGCGAACCGGAGGAACTCGGCGCCCAGATGTGCGCGGATCTGTTCGAGTCGCGCGGCTGGGAGGTCTACTTCGTCGGCGGTCCCGTTCCCAATGACGAGCTGATGTCACTCTGCGGCAAGCTCCGTCCGGACGTGCTGATGATCTACGGCACCCAGCCGCACGGCGTGCCCGCCATTCGCGAGCTGATCGAACAGATTCGCACCATCGGCATCAATCCGACGATGAACATTCTGGTCTCCGGCGGGGTGTACAACCGCGCGGACGGGTTGTGGAAGGAAGTCAGCGCCGACCTGTTCGCCAAGACGATCAAGGACGCCATCCCGCTGGCCGAATCCGCCCCGCCGCGCGATCCGGAAGCGCAGCGCAAAAGCGGCGGCAAGAAACGCCGCCGTCGTCGCCGCTCGCCGTTGCTCGCCGCGGCCGAGTGACCCGCGCGGGAGCGTTTCTCATGATTCCG
>CAZNQN010000269.1:0-4005 GCA_964574925.1 uncultured Phycisphaeraceae bacterium
AAAGCAGGACGTCGGCGATGGTCAACGTGCCCAGGACGAGACCGACCAGCCCGTTCACCGTGAAGAAGGCGAGATTGACACGGCGGTAGTCGCCCGGTTTCACGAGGCGGTTTTCGATCAGCAGCAGCACGGCCGTCGCCGCCACGCCGAGGGCATAGAGCGTCCCCAGTCGGGCACCGACGCCCAGAAAGACGAGACATACGACACAGAGGACATGCGACAGACGGGCGATCCGCAGTGCTTTTTCCGGACCCCAGCGCGCCGGCAGGGAATGCAACCCGTCCCGGCGGTCCACCTCGATGTCCTGGCAGGCGTAGATGATGTCGAAACCGCCCACCCACCCGATCACCGCCAGCGTCAGCCACACGGCCGGCCAGCCCAGACTCGGCGGATGGATCGCCACCCAGCTCGCCGCCGGCGCCAGTCCCAGCGCCGAGCCGAGGTAATAGTGCGACCACTTCGTGAACCGCTTGGTAAAGGAGTATCCGCACAGGTAGATCAGTACCGGTCCGGACAGCAGCATGGGTAAGGCGTTCCCGTACCCGACATAGAACCCCAGGCACCCGATTCCGAAGGTCACGGCTGACAGCGCCCACATCGCCCACGCGGCCACGAAGGTGATACGCCCCGCGGGTAGCGGCCGAGCCGCCGTCCGCGGATTGCGGGCGTCGAGGCGGGCGTCCACGATGCGGTTGAAGGTCATGGCCACGCTGCGCGCCGCCACCATGCACAGCACGATCAACCCGAGCTGCCCCGCATAGGGCACCGTTCGATCCGGAAGGTGTCGCGCGGCGAGGAAGGTCGCCATCAGCGCGAACGGCAGGGCGAAGACGGAATGGGACAGTTTCACCATGTCCGCCCAGACGCGGACGGACCTCGCCGCCCGCGCCGTTACGCCTCGGGGCGGTCCGGTGGACAGTTCTGTTGCGCCAGATGGTCCGCCCATCGCGTCTTCAACTCATGCGGAATGTCGAACAGGTCGAGCACCTTGCCGACCACGAAGTCGATCAGATCGTCGATCGTCTGCGGCGCCAGGTAGAATCCGGGCGACGCCGGGCAGATCACCGCCCCGCACTCGGTGAGCCGCAGGGCGTTGAGCAGGTCGAGGCGGCTCATGGGCATCTCCCGCGTCACCAGCACCAGTCGGCGCCCCTCCTTCAACGTGACCTGCGCCGCCCGCTGCAACAGGTTCTCGCCCAGTCCGGCGGCGACGGCGGCCAGCGTGTGACTGCTGCACGGACAGATCACCATGCCCATGGTGCGGAAACTGCCGCTGGCGATCTCCGCCCCCACGTCGCGGAAGGGATGGATCATCAGCCCGTCGTAGGCGCGTCCCAGCAGCGAATCGGTCCGCAGCGTGGTGATGCCCAGTTCCTCCGCCAGCAGCCGCCGACCGTGGTCCGAAACCACCACGTGCGTAAACACGCCCGCATCCGCCAGGCATTGCAGCAGCCGCCGCGCGTACGCCGCCCCGCTCGCGCCGGTGATGCCCACGATCAGACGCCGCTCCCCCGCCGTCGCGTTCATCGTCCGCCCTCACGATGCAGAGCGGCGCGCCCGGCCGCCGCGACGTCGTTCGCCCCGGCTGTTCGCGGCGCTTCCAGACCCGCCGCTTCTTCCGCCCAGATCGAGTCGGGAAACTCCCGCATCAACCGCCCCAGGGTCGATTCGGCGTCCGCGGACCGTCCTCGCTCCAGGTAGACCAGCCCCAATCGGTACAGCGCTTCGGGCACCGCGTCCCGCCCTTCGAAGCGGCGCACGCACCGTTCGAGGAACGCCCGCCGCTCATCGAGCGTGTCGGCCGCCTTCGCCTGTTCGAGCAGCACGTTGTCCTCGATCTGCGCATCCGGGTACCAGCGCAGCAGCAGCGCCAGGTTCTCCCGATAGGATTCACTTCGCGGATCGAGATCCAGCAGTCCGAACCGGAACGTCTCCGCCGGTCGTCTCGGTCCGCTGATCGGCTCGTAGCCGTAGATCGGGTCGCGGTTGGCGACCAGCAGATCGTGGAGGCGATACGCTTCCAGCCGCGCCCGCTCCGGTTGCAGGTTCAACCCGCCGTCTTCACGGTGTGCGCCCAGAAACGCCAAGCCGGCGGAAGCCCCCGGCGATTCTTCCCCCGTCTGTCGCAAGGCCTGCTCGAGGAACGTCACGGCCCGCTTCGCCTTGTCGATCGCTCGCTCCACGTCGCCTTCCCGCGCTTCCAGTTGTGCCAGTCGCAACAGGGCGATTCCCTCCAGCGCCCCGCCGGGGTGGTTCGCCTCCAGCTTCCGCCAGGTGGACCACGAGGCGGGACCGGGGAAGTCGTCGTAGAAGCGGATCCACTGCGTCCGGCGGAACGCCTCCGCGTCGACCCGCATGTCCAGCGCCCGCGCCCGCAGGAACAGCACGTGGTAGGCGTACCGGCTCCGCGGAAAATATTTCAGGAAATCGTCGCAGCGGACGACGATCTCCTGCTGGTGCCGCGTCAGCGCCGACCGCGTCGGCCCGATGTCCGCCGAGAGCTGGAACATCCAGCGCATCTCCTCCAGTTCGCGCACGGCGTCGAGGCTCGGACGCGGCGGCGGATGGCGAAGCCACGCCTCCCGCACCGCCCGTTCCAGATCCTCCACCGGGTGGATGTCCAGGAAATGCCCGCGGTCCAGCGTGACGAGCAGGCGGTAATAGAGCTCGTCCCGACCGACGTAGACCTCGAAGAGCCACACCGGCAGGATGAGCATCACGCCCAGCAGCGGCGCGATCGCCCCCGGACGGTAATCGACGAGTTTGGCGATGCTCAACACCAGCGCGAACACCACCGCCGCCGACACGATCGCCAGCACCCACGGCGCGATGAACTTGATCCGATCCACCGGATCGATCTCGCCCGCCACCAGCTCCGTCGTGCCCCGCCAGGCGAGCACCAGGTAGATCACCGCCGGCATCAGACCCAGAAGCGCCGAGGTGAACCGGAACCGCGTTCGGAACCGCGGCAACGAAGCCAGCGCGCACGAGATCAACAGCGTCACCGCCAGCCACGGCATCACCGCCAGAAACGCCACCACCGCCAGAAACGGCAGACATGCCCAGAACCGGTAGAGAATCGCCACCAGGATCGGCGTCGCCAGCAGGGCCGCCATCAGCAACCCCACGACCCACGGCTGGATGGGCACCTCCTGGACGCTGATCGGTTCCATCAGCATCGCGCCCAGCGACGTCCGCCCCTCTTCCCGATCACCGAAGGGAACGGAGACGAACGTCTGGCGAAGCTCGTCCCAGTAGCCCTCGTGCGCCGGGGCGAACCGCTCGCCGCTGCGCAGCCAGTAGGCGAAGCTTCCCACGCCGGCGAACAACAGCACGTTGACCGCCAGCAGCGTCGCCGCCCGCACCCGGTATTTCGAGCCGGATCGCGACCACACGTCCTTGGGACGATCGTCCATGCCGATCCCGTTCGATGCCGTGCTCGACGCGCCCCCCGCCCGCGGTGAAGAACGTCGCGCGGATTCGCTCATCCCGCCGTCCGCCGCGCGACGTACACGGTGACGATGCCCATCGTCAGGGGGGTGGCCTGCGGGTTCGTGAACCCGGCAGCCGTGAGCCGGTCGAGCATCTCCTCGCCGTCGACGAACGATACCACCGATCGCGGCAGGTAGCGATAGGCGCCGGTGCGGTCACGGCTGACCCAGGTGGCCGCCCGCGGCATGATCCGCTGCGCGTACCACTCGTATACGCGACGGGCCAGACGATTGCGCGGTCGGGAGAACTCCAGGATCACGATCCGACCCCTCGGACGCAACACGCGGTGCATCTCCGCCAGGCCGGCATCCAGGTCGGCAAAGTTGCGGACGCCAAACGCACAGGCCGCGATGGTGAACGAGCCGTCGGCGAAGGGGAGGTTGAGGGCGTCCGCCTCGCACCATGCCAGCACGGTGTTGCCCTGCGCAGCGGGAGCGCCGGGGCGCAACAGCGGCGCCGTGTTCGGATCGGCCGGATGGATCGCCCGCACCAGCATCTCGTGGGCGAACTCCA
>CAZNQN010000270.1:0-4004 GCA_964574925.1 uncultured Phycisphaeraceae bacterium
GGAGATGCGAAGATGACGCGACGCTGGAGACGGAAGAAACTGGCGGGGTTGCTGGTGATGCAGGCGGTGTTGTTCGGCGTAGGCGGTTCGTGCCTGCCGGAAAACTTTTTCGCGGAGACGGCGGGAGACATCACCGCCGGTCTGCTCACCTCGGTCGTCAACATGACCCTGTCCGGATCGGGGCTGGAAGTCTGACCCGCCCCTCGGGATTGCGGGCGCCGGTGTTCGTGCCCGGAGAGAAACGAACCCGGCGCCCCTTCCTTTTCCGATTCGTTTCTCGAAAAGGTCGGGCTGCTGCTTTCCGCTGGGGTACGGATGGAAGCCCGCTGCGTTCCGCGCGCTTCATCCATGCAGCTCGGAAACCAAAACGAGACGCGCTGGTCATCGACGGGGGAGCCGGCGACGAAGGTGTTTTTACACGTCGTTTCGCGGATCCGTCTCCAGTCGAGCGGCGATGGGCATGCGCCAGCCCGTGCCGAACGCCCGACTGGTGACTTTCAAGCCGACCGGCGCCTGTTTGCGCTTGTATTCGCTGCGGGCGACCATCCGCGCGACGCGCCGCACGGTGTCGGCATCCAGACCGGCCTCGATGATCCGGTCGATGCGTTCCCCGTGCGTCACGTATCGCTCCAGGATCGCATCCAGCAGGTCGTACGGCGGCAGGGTGTCCTGGTCGGTCTGGTGTTCGCGCAGCTCGGCGGAGGGCGGTTTGGATATGGTGTGCTCGGGGATCAGCACCCGCCCGGCGTGCTCGTTGATGTGACGGGCAAGCGCGAACACGGTGGTCTTGGGCACGTCGCTGAGCACCGCCAGCGCCCCGCACATGTCGCCGTAGAGCGTGCAGTATCCCACCGCCCATTCGCTCTTGTTGCCCGTGGAAAGCAGCAGCGCCCCGAACTTGTTCGAGAGCGCCATCAGCAGCAAGCCCCGGATGCGGGCCTGGACGTTCTCTTCCGCCACGGTGGGCGTCGTCGCGCCGGCCTCGGCGAAGACCGGCGCCAACGTCTCCTCCACCGCGCGGTGGACGGGTTCGATGTCCATCACCGTCAGCCTCACGCCGAGGTTGTCCGCCAGCGCGCGGGCGTCTTCGAGACTGTGGGCGCTGCTGAACCGCGAGGGCAGCGCGACGGCGCGGACGTGTTCGGCGCCCAGGGCTTCGACCGCCAGCGCCGTCGTCACCGCCGAATCGATCCCGCCCGAGACGCCGACCAGCACGGACGTAAACCCGCACTTGTGGACGTAATCGCGGATGCCCATCGCCAGCGCCTCTCGGATGCTTTCCAGTTCCTCCGGGTAGGGTTCGACGCGCAGACCGCTTCCGATCGGCCAATGGACGATCAGCAGGTCTTCCTCGAAGGCCTTCGCCCGTGCCGCGACGGTCCCGGCGGCGTCGATCGCCAGGCTCGCGCCGTCGAAGAGCACGTCGTCGTTGCCCCCCACCTGGTTGACGTAGAGCAGCGGTCGGCGGTGCGCCGTCATCTGCGAGCAGAAGAGCGATTCCCGCCCCCGCCACACGCCCGAACGAAACGGCGACGCCGAGAGGTTCACGACCACGTCCGCCCCCGCCTCGACGGTGCGCTTCACCGGATCCTGACCGTAGACCTTGCGGCCTTCGAACTGCGCGTCGTTCCAGAGATCTTCACAGATGGTGATGCCCAGCCGGACCGGTGTTCCATTCACCCGCACGTCCACCACGACCGTCTCTCGCCCCGGTTCGAAATAGCGGGCCTCGTCGAACACGTCGTAGGTCGGAAGAAGCGACTTGGCGTATCGTGCCCGCACCGTCCCGCCCGTGCAGACCGAGGCCGCATTCAGCAGCGGTCGCCCCGTGCCCGTACGGTTGATCCCCACGTGGCCCAGAACCACCGTCAGATCCGCGGTGCGGCGGGCGATCTCCTCGACCGCCCGCAGGTTGCGCTCCACCAGCTCCGCACGGTAGACGGCGTCCCGCGGGGGATACCCGAAAACGCACAGCTCCGGGAAGATGACGACGTCCGCGCCGCTCCGGCGGGCCTGGTCGCACTCCGCGAGGATCCGCCGCACGTTCCCCTTGATGTCTCCAACCGTCGGATCGATCTGAGCGAGTGCGAATGTCAAAGCGAGTCATTCCGTCCGGCCTGGCCGGCCCCGTGCGTAAAAGAGGATTGTATCGCAGCGTTCCATCTCCGCCCACTGCGCCTGAACCGCGACTGCGAACCGGCGCTCCGTCGGCTTCGCGCGGATCCAGGCGATGGCGATCGGACGGATTCCCGTTTCAGCAGGCCCCCGCGCAATCACGGGGAGACGATCACCCGCTTCGATTTCCCGAGGGGAGGGGAAGGGTTGCAGAATCGAAAGCGCGAGAGGCGCGAACGGTTGGCTCAGCGCATAAAAGAAGCGGAGCCAACGGCGCTCTTCTGTGTTCGGGCCGGAGAGAGGATTTTGAAGAGCAACAGCCCGTTGACCCCGCGTTACCGTGTAAAACCGGATGGACTCCGGCCGTTACGTTCGTACCGCGATCCCGATGACGTTTGGATTATACCCGAATCCGGCCTCCAAGGCGAACGTCGTTTCGGAATAATCCCGCATTCGCCGCTCCGACGTTCCCGGCGGCGTCTCCGCCACAGGAGAAAAGATTCCAGCAATTCGGGTGCCAGAGCGCGGTGTCCCGGGCCGCGTTCTCGCAAACGATTTCATTAGGCCCCCTAACAACCCGTTTCATCGGTCGTTTCCCGCATATTTCTTGGAAATGCGCCCGGAAAGTTCCCTTCTTTCGACGGCAACCCCTCCGACCGCCCCGCAGCCTGTGCCGGATCCCCCACCGGGTGTGGGGCGAATGGCCCACCCGCGGATTCTCGAAAACGAGAGGCCCTGTCCCGTGTCGGGCGGCCTTGTACAATCCCGTGGGGGCGTCGCTCGGGGAAAACCCCACGAGCGGTACAGGACGCGCCGAGCGGCGGATCCCTCGTCGAGGCCCTGATGGGAGGGCGTCGGGCTTCGGGCGGGAAGGCGGTGTACGGCTTGGGAGTGACGAGGAGGACGCCGAAATGCGGCTGAAAATCGATATCACCGGCATGCATTGCGATCACTGCGTCCGGGCGGTCCGGGACCGCATCGGGTCGCTTCCCGGCGTCGGGGTGGAACGGCTGACGGTGGGCGAGGCGATCGTCGAGCTCGACGAGACGCTGACGCCCAAGGCCGATCTGTTTACCGCCATTCGCCGCGCCGGCGATTATGACGTGGCGGGGTTCATGGTGATCGGATAAGCGGTTGACGATGCCTTCCTCCTCGACCTCGGAGACGGACGCAGCGACGGACGGGACCGCCACCGTCCACCTGCGGATCGAGGGGATGACCTGCGGGAGCTGCGTGGCGCGAGTGGAACGGGCGTTGCGTTCCGTCCCGGCCGTCCGTCACGCCGCCGTCAACCTCACCACCGAGATGGCGACGGTGGAGGTGGAATCGCCGTCCCAACACCGGCGATCCCTCCTCGAAGCCGTCCGCCGGATCGGCTACGACGCCGAATTCGTCCGCCCGCACGCGGACACGCCGCTGGCCGAGCCGTCCGCCCACGATCCGAAGCTCTACCAGCACAAACAGGCCTTCTGGCAGGCCGTGATGACCGGCGTGCCCATCCTCGCCCTGCACTGGCTTTCGCCCTGGCTGCGATCTTCCCAGCCGGGGGGGGAAGTCTGGCCGGTGGCCATCCAGGCCATCCTGTGTGCGATGTTGCTCGCCTCGGCCGCGGGAGCGCCCATCCTGGTCGGCGGTCTGCGGGCGTTGTGGCATGGATCGGCCAACATGGACCTGCTGATCGCGCTGGGGGTGAGCACGGCCTTCGTTGCCGGCGTCGCCGGGCTGCTCACCGGTTCCGATCGCCCGCCGCACTTCCACGCCGCGGCCATGATCCTCATCTTCATCAACTTCGGGCGATACCTGGAAGCGCGGGCGAAGAAACAGGCCGCCTCCGCCATGACGGCGCTGGCCCGACGGATCCCCCGCACGGCCGAACTCGTCACCCCCGA
>CAZNQN010000271.1:0-3996 GCA_964574925.1 uncultured Phycisphaeraceae bacterium
GGAACGGATCACCTCCGCGGAGCAACTGTTCTCGCTGATCCGCAAGGCACAGGCTCATCTGCCCTTCAATCCTTCCGGACCGTCCAGCTTTTTCGTGGTGGCCGACGGTGATCCCTTCAACCCGGACGGCCTGCCCGTCCACGCCGTCACCGTGGACGTCACCTTCGACGATCGCGGGTTCCCCTCCCGCATCACCTACAACCCGAACCAGACGGGCGAGTTCTACCTGAGCTTCACCGGCTTCGGCGAGGGCGACAAGACCGTCGAGCTGCTCGTCCGCGAGACGGGGCGGTTTTTGTTCGGCCCCAAGGGAGAACCCGTCATCCTCAACCTCGCCGACAACACGCTCTTCGAACCCATCAACGGCATGCCCTTCCTCGATTTCGTCAGCGAGTCGGGCAGTTTCTATCCCGGCGTCTCGGTGGCCGTCCCCAATCCGGATTTCCGCCTGGAGGAATCGACCGATCCGACGGCGGAAGGTCCGACGCGCCAGTTGTTCGTTCTGGCCACGGCGCCCGGTCCGGACGCCGAACCCGTCCGCGTCGACTACGACCCGGCGACGGGGACGTTCTCCGCGTCTCCGGAGGGGCGCTATTACATGATGTTCGTCCCCGAGACGGAGACGCAGGACCTGTTCGGGCTGTATGACATCCAGCTCAATTTCATGGTCGGCGTCAACGATCTCAACGCCGATCGCTTCGTGGAGATCCAGCCGATCGATGCCACGATGGATCCGACCGGCACCGATCCGACGGCCGATCCCAACCTCAATACCACGACCGATCCCAATGCCGACCCGAACATGACCACCACCGATCCCAATGCGGATCCGAACACCACGGGCGACCCGAACGGAGGTTCAAACACCACCGACATGGGCGGCGGCAACTTCAAGGGGCGGATGGGGCATCTCGTCTCCGCCCAGACGACCCCGGATTCCGGAACGACGACCGATCCGACCGTCGATCCCACCACCGACCCGACGCTGGATCCCACCGCGCCTCCCCCGACGGAGCCGCCTGCGTTCGAGCCGGTGCTCCTGAGCGTTTCCGAGGTGGCCGGACTCGACGTCGCGCGGGATTTCTTCGAGTTCGTCTACGGGATCGAAGTCCCCAACGAGAACTTCAATCCCGACGCCAACCCCTACTTCGACGACGCCAACGGCAACGGCGTGCAGGACCCCGGCGAACTGACCGTCGACTTCCTGCCCGTCCTGCACAATCCCGGCGACTGGCGCTCCACGGACGTCTCCCGCTACTACCGCCGCGCGGACGGCGGCGCCGTGACGTTCGACGAGATCGATTTCAACTCGCCGGATCCGCGGGCGACGGACGGAACGCCGCTCGTGCCGCGGAACTTCCTCGCCCGCCGCAACGCCTTCCGGTTCGGACGGCCTTCGACCGCGATCAACCTGTTGACCGCCTTTCTGCCGCCCGACTTCTTCGACGGGACCAAATCCCTCAACGAGGAAACCCGCGTGGACATTCTCCAGGCCCTGGCGATGATCAACCTCGTCATGGAGCAGATCTTCAACGTCGAGGTGACGATGGACATCGACGGGCCCGGACCGATGGAGCCGCGACGGATGCTCATCGACGCCCATCCGTTCGTCTTCCCCCTGGGTGATCCGCTGCTGATGGTGATCGACGGGTTCGAGACGCTCTCGGAACCGGCCGCCCCGTAGCCGGGCGGACATCGTTCGCACACAAACCCGCCGGGGTGTCGCCCCACGCGACGCCCCGGCGGTTTCTCATGCGCCCCACCGGACACTTCTCCCCCGCTTCGCAACGCCGCAACCACCCAACCAAGCCGCGACCGCCGCAACTGACCGCGACCGTAAGGGAGCGGTCCTGCAAACGGCGAATGGATGAATAGCGAACAGCCAAGGAAACGGAGGCCGACAGGCGCCACGCTCTGTTCATTCCGAATTCGCTATTCGATACTCTGTATTCTCAACCGAGCCGCGACGCCCAACTGCGCCGCGACCGCTGCAACAGAGCCGCGACCG
Source organism: uncultured Phycisphaeraceae bacterium (assembly GCA_964574925.1). Classification (GTDB taxonomy): domain Bacteria; phylum Planctomycetota; class Phycisphaerae; order UBA1845; family UBA1845; genus CAZNQN01. The sequence continues at coordinate 2,009 of CAZNQN010000271.1, forward strand.
TAAGGGAGCGGAAAACTGCGCCGTGACCGCCACGGAGCGATCCTGCAAATGACGAATCACGAATGAATCATCGCAACGGCGATCACGCCGCCGTCACGACCGTTTCTCCGCCGCACGCTCCCGGTGGCGGGCGGACGCCCGGCGGCGAAGCTCCGCATCGATGAACGCCTGAATGTCGCCGTCCAGCACCCCCTGCGTATCGCTGGTCATCAACCCCGTGCGGGCATCCTTGACCCGTTGTTCGGGATAGAGGAAATAGCTGCGGATGGCGTTTCCCCAGCCGATCTGCCCCTTCTCGCTGTAGATCTTCGCCAGCTCGCTGTCCCGCTTCGCTTGTTCCATCTGGTACAACCGGGCGAGCAGCATCCGCCGCGCCGTCGCCCGGTTCTTGTGCTGCGACCGCTCGTTCTGGCACTGCACCACCAATCCCGTCGGCAGGTGCGTCAGACGCACCGCGGAGGAGGTCTTGTTGACGTGCTGTCCCCCCTTGCCGCTGGCGCGGTAGGTGTCCTCCCGCACCTCCTGATCCCAGTCGATCTCGATGTCGATGTCGCCCAGCTCCGGCTGGACGTCCACCGACGCGAAGCTCGTCTCCCGCTTCCCCTGCGCGCTGAAGGGCGAAATCCGCACCAGACGATGCACGCCCGTCTCGCACGACAGCAACCCGTAGGCATACGGCCCCTTGACCAGCAGACTGCACGACTGGATGCCCGCCTCCTCCCCGTACCGCATGGACAGCTCCTCCACCTCGAACCCCCGCCGTTCGAAATAGCGCAGGTAGAGGCGCAGCAGCATCTCCGCCCAGTCGCAGGCGTCCGCCCCCCCGGTTCCCGCCTGGATGCTGAAATAGCAGTTGCGATTGTCGTCCGGACCGGACAGGAACGTCAGCAGTTCCAGCTCGTCCACCTCGCGCGCCAGTTCCCCGACGATCGTCTCCAGCTCCGCCCGCGATTCGGCGTCGTCCGTCTCCTCCACCAGCTCCAGCAGCGCCTGGGCATCGCCGAGTTTCGTCTCCGCCGCGCGGACGGGTTCCACGACGGCCTTGAGCCGCTTCAATTCCTGCACCGTCTGCTGGGCGGATTCGGGGTCGTTCCAGAAATCCGGCGCCGCCATCCGTCGTTCCACGGCCGCCAGCGCCTCTCGCTTCTGCGGAAGGTCAAAGAGAGTCCCGAATGGCGACGATCCGGGCGGAAAGGTCTTGCAACGCCGATTTGGGATCTTCGTAGCTCATCGTCTCTCGCTTGCTTTCACTGAGCCGCGACCGTAAGGGAACGGAAGTCCACGCCGATGAGGCGGATCCTCGTCTTCGGCTCACGGGTTTACGCGGCGAACCTCTTCCATGATAACGTCCTCGACCGGCAGCGACACCTCCCCCGGAATCACCGGACTCTCCGTCCGCTCCAGGGCGGCGATGCTGTCCACCACCTCCGTCCCCGCAACCACCATCCCGAACACCGTGAACCCCAGGTCGTCGAGAAAGGCGTTGTCGGAAAGGTTGATGAAAAACTCCGTCCGCCCCGAATCCGGGTCGTTGCCCAGCAACGCAAGGGCCACCGAATAGACCACCGAATTACTCAAGCCGTTGTCCGCTTCGGAAGGAACCGGGTCGCGCGTCGTCTCCACGGGAACCAGCTCGCCGTCTTCCCGCCGGAACCCGCCCCCCTGCAACACGAAGGGCACACACTCGCCCGTATCCGGATCGGGCGTACAGGCGCTGCGATGAAACAGGAGTCCGTTGTAGAACCCCCGATCGACATGCCACAGGAAGTTGACGACGTGCTGCGGCGCCCGCTCGGCGTCCAGTTCGATCGTAAAGGGACCGAAATTGGTCACCACCTCCACCTGCGGTTTGCGATCGGGAATCGAAATAATCTCGAACGTCTGCCCGGACGACGTTTCCGCTTCCGGGCCGGCGTCCAGCGTCGCCGTCAGTCCGAGCACGATCGTTTCCCCCGCCTGGGCCGTCAGGTGCGGATTCAGCGAAGCCG
>CAZNQN010000272.1:0-1982 GCA_964574925.1 uncultured Phycisphaeraceae bacterium
TGGTGGCGCCTGCGAACGCCGTCCGCTTGTACAGCGTGCCGCCGAAACGGCGCTGGTCCCGGAAGCCTTCCGGCGTGCGGTTGAACGGCACGCCGAGGCGATCAAGCAGATCGACCACCCGCGGCGCCCACTCGCACATCTCCTTGACCGGTGGTTGATGCTGGAGAAAGTCCCCGCCGTAGACGGTGTCGTCGAAGTGTTTCCACTCCGTATCGCCCTGCTGGCGGGTCAGCTCGTTGACCGAGTTGATGCCCCCTTGCGCGCAGACGCTGTGCGACCGCTTCACCGGCACCATGCTGATCAGATAGACGTGGATTCCGGCTTCCGCGAGTTTCATCGTCGCGGCAAGCCCCGCCAGCCCGCCGCCGACCACCACCACATGTTGTTTCGCCATCGTCGAACCTTTTTCCGTTGTTTCAGCGGATCGTTTCCGTCCGCCCGGCCGGACGCCGGATCTACCCTTCCGCCTCGGCCGCCTGCACCACGCCGCCGCCCGGGGCCGCTGCGCCCGTCTCACCGAAGGTCCGGAAGCCCCGCAGCGCCCCCAGGCCGATCAGCGCCAGGAGGACGCCGAAAACGGTGCAGACGTACCCGGCCGCCCGCTGCGTCCGCGGTTTGATCGTGATGCCCCAGGTGATCAGAGCGGTCCAGATCCCGTTGGCGAAGTGGAACACGCTCGCCACGATGCCCACCGCATAGAGCGGCGCGACCCACCAGGCCGACTGGATCGCCTTCGCCGCCGTCACCGCGCTGAGCGGCGTGCCGTCCTCGCCGTGTACCTCGAACATCCCTCCGCCGAAGGGCTTGCCCATCCAGTGCATCTGCCAGACGTGGTAGAGAATGAACACGAAGGCGATCACGCCCGTCGTCCGCTGCAACGTGTAGCGGATGTTGCCGCCGTAGCGGTAGTAGCGGACGTTCGACTCGGCCGTGAACACGATCAAAAACCCCACCAGCGTATGGAACAGCAGCGGGAGGAAGATGAAGAGAATCTCCACCGGCACCAGCAGCGGACCGAGAGCGTGAATCCGCTCCACCGCCCGCTGGTATTCCGAACCCGGCTCCCCGGGCGCGAGGATGCTGGCGTTGGTCAGCAGGTGCATGCACAGAAACACCCCCACCGGAATGATGCCCGAAAGCGAATGGAGACGCCGGATCAGAAAGTGGTATTTCCCGAAGAGGCTGCCGTCCTGCATCGCGTCGTCTGCCAAGGTTCGTCCTCCCGGAGAGACCGGTTCCCGATCGAAACCCGGATGCGGCGTACCGCGGCGGGTTCCGTCTCCCGCATCCGGACCGGGCAACCGCGACGGTGGCCGATTATAGTCCGGCGGGAAACCGGAGCAATTCGCGTTCCGCGGACCGCTTGACGCCCTCTGAAGACCCGCCTAGCCTCGATCCGATGAGAGGCACGATCCCATCGGGAACGGACCGATCGTGATGAAACCTTCCGCCGCCGATCCCGCCCCGGCGCCCGCCCGCCCGGGCTCGACGCTGCATCCGCTCGGCCCGTGGGTGTATCGTGTCGCGGCGCGGCACCCGCTGAAAACACGCCTGCTCGCGCTGGCGCTGCTGGCGGGTTCGAGCACGCTGCTGATCCTCGCCGCCCGCGTCACGCCCGACCCCAGCGGTCTGGGCACGCACCGCCAGCTCGGCCTGCCCGCCTGTTCCGTCGTCGTGCTCACCGGATACCCGTGCCCCACCTGCGGCATGACCACCGCCTTCGCCTACACCGTGCGGGGACGGCTGATCGCCGCCTTCCTCGCCCAGCCGGCGGGGACGCTGCTGGCAATGGCGACGATCGCAGCCGTCGGGATCTCTCTCGGGGTCCTCGTCACCGGCAAGGTGTGGCGGATCAACTGGTACCGCGTCCCGCCGGGACGGGTCAGCGTGCTGGTCCTCGCCATCCTGCTGGGCGGATGGATCTTCAAACTGGTCCGCGGCATCCGCGCCGGCATTTACCCCGTTTGGCGATAGCGCTTTTC
>CAZNQN010000272.1:1992-3978 GCA_964574925.1 uncultured Phycisphaeraceae bacterium
CGCGATGGAGGATCGGTGCGCGATCTCCCTCCAACGAGGAAAACGCCGGGACACAGGCCCACGGAAGGCTCCGGCAGCCGGCAACCGCTACAAACCCCATCCGGGCGGACGATCCATCGGTCTCCGCAGCCGCCCTTTCCTTCCCCGCACCGGGCGGTACGATAGAACCATGCGTTCGAAACGACCAACGCCGGCGAGCCGATCGCCGGTCCGTCCCCACCGCTCCTCCGGAACGTCGGCGGGCGAAAGGATCCGCGCCGCGCGGTTCCTTGACGGGAAGCCGGCGCATTTCTCATTGTGTTCCGATTCGTGTTCCCAGCCGCGGGCTTCAGCCCGCGCGATGTCTCCGCCTTCCGTCCGCATCCGGCGCGGAGATGCCCGGTCCACACGTTCGAGAAATGCTCTCGTGGCGGGCGCAACCCTTCTCGCCCTGCTCGGCTGCAACCTGCTCACCCCCGTCATCTTCATCGGCGAACACAAGAAGCGCGTCCTGCCGGAGTTCGACAAGCTCGCCGGGTCCCGCGTCGCCGTCCTCGTCTGGACCGATCCCTCCACCCTGTTCGACTATCCCTACGCCCGGCTGGAACTGGCGACCTACGTGGCCGGCAAGCTGGAGGCGGAAATGACCCAGCGGGGACACGACATCGATGTCGTCGATCCGCGCCGGGTGGAGGCGCTGGTGGAGAAGAACCTGCACGCCCGCATCGACCCGCGGGCCGTGGGGGAGGCCTTCGACGCCGACTATGTGATCTACCTGGAGGTGATCCGCTTCCAGATCCGCGACCCGCAGCAACCGCAGTTCCTCCGCGGCGAGCTGGAAGCCTCCGTCTCCGTCCATGACATGCACGCCGAACCGGACGAGGTCCGCCGTTTCGATCTGACCCCCGTGCACTGCCTCTACCCGGAGGGTTCGCCCATCCTGATGAGCACGGTGAACGCCGCGGCCGTGCGCGAAGCCACCTACCGCAAGTTCGCCGAGCAGGTGGCGCGGAAGTTCTATGCCTACACCGTGGACCTGTGATCGCCCGGCTGGAGACCCGCTCTGCACGACCGCGCGGGCCCGGACCGGCGGTCGGCATGTGGAACGGACGGATTGCTCACCCGTGCGGTCTGATCCGGCAGTCGCAGAGGGGCGGTCTTTCTCAGGTTCGGTCCTCCGTTCCATTCGCTATTCGCGATTCGACGTTCGACATTCGCTTTCGGCTCCCTCACCTGTCTGCGTGCCGCGCCTGCCCGTGCGTATCCGCGGGCAGACAGGCACAGGCAGGCGGTCGCGGCTCTGTTCGGAACGCCCCTCGTTCTCCTGTACCGAGCCGCGGGCTTTTGCCCGCGCGATGAACCGGTCCCCGGTGGGCAGCCGACGAAGAAGATACGGATCTGCACTTTCGAACAAGGTTCGAGCGGCACGGACGCGGGCGATCGACCGAGGATTCGCCACCACCCTTGCCCGGCGCGATCGTCGAACCGGACGTGCGAGAGGTCTCTTGTTCCCGCTCGCGTGCGTGCTTCTCCTCTTAGCCTCGTGCACCTATTCCGGGGGGGAGTTGCTCTACACATTGGGGTTCGGTCAGCCGGGCAAGGTCAAGGCGCAGTTCCGGCTCACCTCCGGCCCGCTGCTGATTCTCATCGACGATCCGGCCCGGATGCTGGACTGGCCTCCCGCCGAGGCGTACCTGTTCGACCATCTGTCGCAGGAACTTCTTCGCCACAAGGCGGCAGCCAAGATCGTCCCCCTGGAAACCGTCCAGCACCTCCGGCAGTCCACGCCCGACTTCGCCCGTCGCGGCGCGCGGGAGGTGGGCGAAATGGTCGGTGCCGAACAGGTTCTGCTCCTGACCGTGGCGGCCTATCGCGGCGAGGAGCAGATCGGGGACGTCTCCGAGGCCGGTCTGTTCTCCGTCACCGTCAAGGTCATCAACGTCCTGGAAAAGGACGACCCCCTGCGCGTGCGCCTCTGGCCGGAAAGCCCGCGCGGCAAGCGGGTGG
>CAZNQN010000273.1:0-829 GCA_964574925.1 uncultured Phycisphaeraceae bacterium
GGAGGAACCCGGCCTCTCCGCCCACTTGCGCAGGGGTCGGATCCGTCGGCGAATCGCGACGCGGTCTTCCGGATCGTCCGCCACGAGAAACGTATCGGGCAAGCCGCCGCAGAGACGGTGGACCCAGCGGGCCAGCGTCCGCTTTCCCGAACCCGGTTCTCCGCAGAGCACAAGATGGGCTCCTTCGCGGGCCGCCTCTTTCGCCCGCGTCAAGGCCATCCGGAACGATTCGCTTCGCCCCACCGGATCGTCCGGCGGGTCGAGAAGATCGATCAGCCTGCGGCGACGGCGATGATCGCGGGCCAGATCCCGAATGGCAAGCAGTCGTCGCAGTCGCGGGACGATCCCGTCAGCCGAGTCGGCCGAAACCCAGTCGTCCGCCAGCGCCCGCACCGTTTCGTCCGGCGTGTCCTTTTCCGTCACCGCCAGCACCGGCAGCTCCGGACATTCCCGCCGCAGGCGGAGGATCGGCTCGTCGGGAGCGGGACGATCGGCGGGCAACGCGATCACCACGGCCGCTTCCCGATGCGCCGACGCCATCTCCGGAAGGTCCGCCTCCTTCGCACAGGTCAGCACGACCCATCCGAGGCGGCGGAAGGATTCCGCCAGACGCTCCTCGGCAGCCCCATCGAGATCGGCTAGGACGATCGTTCCGTTCTGCATGACCCACCCCTCGGGCACCGAGCTTGAAGGGTTCAACGCTGCATCCGCCGCCCCGATCCCCGCCGGCCGAGGACCGGACCCGGACCGGGAACGCGACCGGGCCTTACACACGCCTCCTTCCCCCCTTCGATCCCGATCGCGCGGATGCTTTCGGGTACGGCGGGCG
>CAZNQN010000273.1:839-3947 GCA_964574925.1 uncultured Phycisphaeraceae bacterium
ATCTTGCAGGGTCGGCGGCGTGCGACCGACGAAACGAGCCGCGGCGTCGGTCGCCCTCCAGGAGCCGCACGCCCCAGCGACCGATAGAACCGGCAGCGACCGTGAACTCGTTGAGGAGATCCCAACCGTGCCGATGAGATTCGTGTCCCGAGCCCTCCGGAGCGGGGTGTGGCTGGTGCTGCTGGCGACGCTCTCCGGGTGTGCCCAGTTGCAAAACGAGCTGGTCACCGCGCTGGAGAACGCGGTGCGCAACACCATCGATTCCACCGTCTCCGACGTGTTCGACCAGTTCCGCAACGACAACGTGCCGTAAGCGTCCCCCTCCCGCAGCCGCCCACGGGCCTTCGTCATCCGCCGAGTCGTTGCAGCGCGGCGCGAGCCTGGGCATGATCGGAATCGATGGCCAGCGTTCGCGTCATGGTTGCGTGTCGGACCTCTGGGAATCAGGCGGTTTCGGCATCGTAGGGCCGGAGGAACAAGGGTCAAGGAAGCCCCCGCACGGCGCGGTAGTCGCAACCGTCGCCGGCGGGTAGCATGGACGCGGTGGAAGATGCTGCCCGGAACCGGCGGCGGGTTTCCATGCCGGTCCGTGCTAAGACGGCACATGCAGGGAGGTGCTTCGATGATCCTTCGTGCGAAGGGCGGCCTCGCCGCGGCCATGACGTTCGCGTGGCTTCCCCTTGTGGCTCGTGCCGAGGATCCGCCGCCCGGTGATCTGACCGACCCGGTGGAGATTCTCAAGAAGGCGGACGAAGCCGCCCGCGCCGTCCGTGCCGTTCGCTATCACGCCGTGCTCAAGGGATCGGGAGAGTACCGGATCCCCGACATCGAGGGCACGGTGACGATGAGCGGTTGGACCGGTCGCGGGCCGGAGAAGTTTCTCGTCGACGCCCGCATCCGCCGTCCCGGCTCCGGCGAGACGCTGCACGTCACCATCGGCGGCGACGGCGAGCGCTATTTCGTCCTCGACCATGCGCACAAGAAGGCTTACGTGGATGACGATCCGCTGATGCTCGGCGGGACGGGGCGACCGCTGCTGGGACTGCTCACCATGGAGTTCGTCCACCCCGACCCGTTCGGGGACGAATTACGGGGAGAGAAGCAGGAGCTGCTCGGCGGCAAGACGATCGGCGGCGTTCCCTGCTACGAGGTTCGCGTGGTGTACGCGGCCGATCTGCCGGTCACCGTCTGGCACTTCGGGAAGCGCGACTTCCTCCCCCGCGCCCGTCTCGACATCCAGCCCACGCCCCGCGGCAAGGAAGCCCGCCGACACCGCATCATGACGAAACTCGAGCTCGACCCCACGCTGGACGAGGCGATGTTCTCCTTCACGGTTCCCGAAGGATACGAACGAATCGAAGGCGCCGCGCCGTAGGACGAAGCTTGTATCCCCCGCCTGTGTGCGGCGTAACGGTCTGCGCCGGATACGCCCGGGGGGACGGGGAGGCAGTCGAGGCTCGGCTATATGGAGCGGTTGCGCTCTTCGCCGCCGCGGGCTCGTTCAGCCGTCGTCGCTTCGACGGTCGGGCACGCGCGATCAGGCGCGTCCGACCTTGCTGCGGATGGCGTCCAGCACTTCCTCGTGTTCGGGGAATCGGCCGGTGTCGTGCTTGCACCAGATGCGCGTGCCGTCCACCTCCACGTCGAAGATCCCGCCCCGTCCCTCGATCAGTTCCGGCTCGACGCCGAACTCGTCCTTGATCGCTTCCGCCAGACCGGCGGCCTTGGGGTAGTAGTTTCACTGCACGCAATAGGTGATGCGGATCTTCATGGAACGTTCGCTCCCTTTTGCATCCAATCGTCCAAGCGACGGCGATCGCCTTTCGGCGTGCTTTCCAACGCCTCCCATCGAAACGACAAACGCCGATTCTTCGAGCTCCGCAACCCAGGCCGGGCTTCGTTCCGCCGAATCGACCCTCAACCCTCTACGAACGTTTGCTTCTGCTTCTCGCCCTCGCCGCTTGATTCCCGCTCCCTCACGGTCGCGGCTCTGTTCTTCGTCCGCTCCCTCACCGGTCTGCGTGCAACGCCGGCCTGTGCCTACCCTCACGCAGACAGGCACAGGCAGGCGGCCGCGGTGCCGTCACAACGACCCGAGTCTTACGACAGGTTCATGGTCATCAGGAACTCGGCGTTGGTGCGGACCTTTTGCAGCTGCTGGCGGAGCAGTTCGATCGACTCCACCACGTTCATGTCCGAAAGCACCCGCCGCAGGCGGTAGACCAGCTCGAGTTCCTTCGGATCGAGCAGCAGTTCCTCCTTGCGGGTGCCGGAGGCGGCGACGTCGATCGCCGGCCAGACGCGGCGGTCCACCAGACGGCGGTCCAGGTGCAGTTCGCTGTTGCCGGTGCCCTTGAACTCCTCGAAGATCACCTCGTCCATCTTGGAGCCGGTATCGACGAGGGCGGTGCCGATGATGGTCAGCGAGCCGCCTTCCTCGATGTTGCGGGCCGCCCCGAAGAACCGCTTGGGCGGTTGCAGGGCGTGGGCGTCGATCCCGCCGGAGAGGATCTTGCCGGAGTGCGGGGCCTCGGTGTTGTACGCCCGCGCCAACCGGGTGATGGAATCAAGCAGGATCACCACGTCCCGGCCGTATTCCACGAGGCGCTTGGCCTTTTCGATCACCATGTCGGCCACCTGGATGTGGCGCGAGGCCGGTTCGTCGAAGGTGGAGCTGACGACTTCGGCCTGGGTGTTGCGCTGCATCTCGGTGACTTCCTCCGGTCGCTCGTCGATGAGCAGAATGAAGACGTAGGCGTCGGGGTGGTTGGTGGTGATGGCGTTGGCCATCTTCTGGAGGAGCACCGTCTTGCCCGTGCGCGGGGGGGCGACGATGAGCATGCGCTGGCCGAAGCCGATGGGCGTGACCAGGTCCACGATGCGCATGTTCACCTCGTCCGGCGTCGTCTCCAAGATGATCCGCCGGTTGGGGTGCAGGGCGGTCAGATCCTCGAAGTTGGTCTTCTCGGTGACGACGTTGGGGTCTTCGAAGTTGATGGCCTCGACGCGGAGCAGCGCGAAGTAGCGTTCCGACTCCTTGGGCGGTCGGATCTGTCCGGCGACGATGTGCCCGTTGCGCAGCCCGGAGTACAACTACCTGCCCTGCCC
>CAZNQN010000274.1:0-3945 GCA_964574925.1 uncultured Phycisphaeraceae bacterium
ATCGGTCCGTCGAGGAAGGACCATTTCGGTTTTCCCCGGTTCATCGTCCGAAGGGTCTCGAACGCCTGGACCTGTTCCCACCAGGCGAGGATCTCCCGCTCCATGGCCGGGAAGTCCGTCTTGGGGTCCACTTTCTCGAACGCCATGCTCACTCCTTCCGCCCCAGCGGAGACGCCGCTCGCGGGGTTCGTCGAGGACGCTGCGGTCATCTCGATGTCGATCGGCCGGGACGTCCGCTCCGTCGTGCAACGGTTGTTGTCAAGCCGCCGAGATGATAGAATCCGCCCTGCTTATCGGCAACGGAACGCCCGTGTCATCTCCGGGCGGTCCCTCCGAAGGAAGGACATCTCGCAGCGAGATCGCCGAGGGCGGATCCCTTGGTATTCGAACAGACCGGTCGAATCGCCGATCTGCCGGCGTCGATGGGATCCCCCGGCGCTGTCGCTGCGACGTGCCCGTGCAACGGAGAACCCGCATGTGCCCCAGTCCGGAACGACCGGAACCCTCACGACCGGCCGAAGAGGCCGATCCCGCTTCCGGGCCTCCGAACCCGGAGACCGTCGCGGATTCTTCCCCCGCGAGGATCGCCCGCCGCTTTCGCCGGATGCAATCGCCGCAGCGCATCGGCCCGTACCGCATCATCGAGCGATTGGGCGAGGGTGGAATGGGCGTCGTCTACCTGGCCGAACAGACCAGCCCCATCCACCGCCGCGTGGCGCTGAAGATCATCAAGCTCGGCATGGACACCAGGCATGCCCTCGCTCGCTTCGAGACGGAAAGCGAGGCCCTTGCCCTGATGAACCATCCCAACGTCGCCACCGTCTTCGACGCCGGCGTCAGCGACGAGGGGCGTCCCTACTTCGTGATGGAATACGTCCCCGGGATTCCCATCACGGACTATTGCGACCGGAACCGTCTGTCTCTCTCCGAACGCATCGAATTGTTCATCCAGGTCTGCCGCGCGGTCCAGCACGCCCATCAAAAGGGGATCATCCACCGCGACATCAAGCCCTCCAACGTGCTGATCACGGTGAAAGACGACAGACCCGTTCCGAAGGTTATCGACTTCGGGGTGGCCAAGGCCACCCAGCAGAAGCTCACCGAACGGACGCTGTTCACCGAGCAGGGACAGCTCATCGGCACACCGGGGTATATGAGTCCGGAGCAGGCGGAGATGACGGCGCTGGACATCGACACCCGCACGGACATCTACGCCCTCGGCGTGTTGCTGTACGAACTGCTCGTCGGCATTCGTCCCTTCGACGACGACCGACTCCGCGGTGCGGGCATCGCCGAGATGCAGCGCATCATCCGAGAGGTGGACCCGCCCCGCCCCAGCGCGCGGTTGCGGACGGTCAGCGAGGCCTCGGCGATCATCGCCCGCAAGCGACGCTGCGACACCCGCTCGCTGACCCGCGCGTTGCGCGGCGATCTCGACTGGATCATCCTCAAGTGCCTGGAGAAGGACCGGACCCGCCGGTACGAGACGGCCGGGGCGCTGGTGGCGGACATTGAGCGGTATCTGAACCATCAGCCCGTCCAGGCCGGTCCGCCTGGTCTGATCTACCGCACGCGAAAGTGGGTGAAACGTCACCGGAAACGGCTGGCGGTGGCCGCCGTGCTGATCGCCGCGCTGTCCATCGCCGCCGAGCGCGAACGGGCGGCGGTTCGCGCCGCCCGTCTGGCGGCGCGCGACAACGCCTTGGTCTTCTACTTCGACGCGCTCGAACAGGCCGACGCCGCCCAGTTTCTCGACGGGCGTGAACAGCGGGATGCGTATGGGAAGGCCGTCGCCCTTTGTGAGCGGGCGCTGACCAAAGATCCCACGCTCGGCGCGGCGTATGCCCTTCGCGCGAAACTGTACACGCGCCTGGGACGGATCGACGAGGCCCGGGCGGACGTGAAACGGGCGCTCGAACTGGAGCCGGGTCATTCGCTGGCCCTGCGCACGCAGGCGTATCTGGAACTGACGGCCGGCCACCTTCAACGGGCGCTGGACCTGTACAACCGCGGCACGCGGGCGTTGGTCAGCGTGCACGATCTCCCGGAGGATTTCCACAACCGCGCCCAGATCCTCCGCCGGTTGGGGCGATATGAACAGGCGCTGGAGGATAACAACCGTGCCGTCGGGCTTGCGCCGCGCGTTCCGCGCGTGCGCGTCGGGCGTGCGTTGACGCGCCGTTTCCTGGGCGATATCGACGGCGCCGTCGCCGACCTGCAAGTCGCCGCCGATCTCATCCCGCCGGACAAAAGCGACACCACCTGGTTCTTCCAGTGCCGACAGTGGATCTGGGAGATGCTCATGCTTCGCGGCAGGCCGCAGGATCGGCAGACCGCCGCCGCGTTGCTCGCCGAGACGAAGCAAAAGGCCTCCACGAACCTCGAACGCCTGATGATCGGCCTGACGGCGGGAACCGTGGACGCGGAGAAGGTGCTCCCGCGACTCGGTTCCCCCCTGTTGCGCGCCATCGCCTCCTACTACGCCGGCGCGCGGGCTCTGGTGGAGGGACGGAACGAACAGGCCGCGAAATACCTGCGCGCTGCGGTGGAGGGCGCGCCCACCGACTCCCCGGAGTGGGAGCTGGCGTCCTGGCATCTCCACCATTCGCTTGCACCCTGAGTGGATCGGTCGATGGCGACCGATTCGTTCCCCCCACCTGGCTGCGTCCGCCCACCGGTTCTTAGGAAGTGTTTCAAAACTCGTTCGGCGACCTTATGGACGTTCGTGTCCCCGGTGCGGATCCTGGCACCTTCCGCTCCCTTACGGTCGCGGCTCTGTTAAGCGTCCACCGCCCACATCTGCCACCAACGTTTTGAAACATGCCTTTACACGTTCATCACGTTCAAGCCCGGCGCGACCTGAACGTATTCTCCGTTGGGGATGACGACGCCGCCGTTGCCCCGGCACGAGCCGACGCGGAAACGCATCGCGATCACCGCGGTCACGAACCGCAATCCCGCCGTTCCCGCCGGCTCGACCGGGATGTCCCGGTGCTGGTTTTCCCACATGCGTTTCATCTCGCTCGCCACATCGGCGGCCGTGCCGCCCGGAGGCAGGGCAAACGTGAGGTTCTTGGTGTAAAACAGCCCGTTGTCCTCGTAATCCAGTTGAAAATTGAACCGAAGCGCCGTGGTGGCGCTGGTCAGGGTGCCGGACTGCAAACTCGATTCCGGTACCGATCCGTCCCAGATCAATCCGTCTCCGTAAGCCATGGGAACCGTTCTCCTTTCTTGCGAGGTTGCAAGGATCCCGCCTGCGCCCCGGCGCAGACGCCGAACCAATGACTCGAAAGGTCGTTTCTTCATGTCCACTGTGGCGGCGTTTCACATCCGGGACCGCAAGACGATGCAATGCCGCGTTTCATCGGAGGGCCGCACGGGATGTGGTCGAACCCGGAACGCCCGCTCGATCGGATGATTCCATTCTAACGGAACGATTCCATCCCGCCCAGGAACACAAAGGAAGAAAGAAGTGTAGGTGCGTGGCACGGAGCGATCGGTCGCGGGGGAGCGCACGCAATCCCGACCGCCGACCGGATTCCGGCTTTCCCGGTCCATGAACTGTGAAGAAACGTTCGGTTCATGGAATCAGGACGCGGGTGATTCGAGGGAGGACCGATAAAAAGACGGATAATGCCTTTGTCTTGGGGAAATCGGCGTCCGTTTCACCGCGCACCGTAGGGATCGGTGTCAGCCCGCTGACACGATGCGCAGGTGATCGTTCTGGGCGAGTTCGATGATGTGCCCGGTGGGAGAGCCGTCCCCGCCGAGTTCTTCCACCACCGGGCGGGTGTGCAAGCCGGGGACGGCCCGCAGCACGCGGGCGGCCGCTCCGTTGCTGAGCACCACCCGACTGCCGATCGGAAACAGCGACACGGTATCCAGCATGGCCCTGACGATCGAACGGTCGAATCGCCCCTGCGCCCCCTCATAGAGGATGGTTCG
>CAZNQN010000275.1:0-3943 GCA_964574925.1 uncultured Phycisphaeraceae bacterium
GGGGGATATCATCGGGGTGTGGAACCGGGGTACAGGTTGGAGGGGGTTTCGACGCGGGTGGCGCGAGGCCGTATGCGCCGGCGTGCTCGTCACTGCGGCGCCGCTGCGGGCGGATATCCATCTCGTGTTGCATACCGCGAATCCGCTGGCCGTCGTCGGTGATCGGATTCGCGTGGATGTGCTGGCGGTCTCCGACGACGGGACGGATCAGCCGTTTCTGGGGGCAGAGGCCGTGCTGACCTGGGATCCGCTGGCGCTGGCGCTGCGACAGGATCTGCACCAAAGCGACTATGTCTGGACGCAAGCGGGGTTTCCCAACGACGCCTCGGTCGGGGGGCTGAACGCCGACTGCTGCGCAGAGCCGGGCGGGTTGTGTCTGCCCTCGACCGGGACAACGTGCACGTTCTGCGATCCGTACACCGGGTTGCCGTGCAACGACGGGGAAGCCTTCTATTCCGCGTGGGTGTTCTGCATGCTGTGCACGCCGCCGACGGCGACGGCGGACGGGTTGCTGGTGGCGTCGCTGGAGTTCGAGGTGCTTGCGCCGGTGGGCTTGACGCGGATCGGGCTGGGAGACGGCGCGGCGGGCGGCACGGCCTCGCGCGTGGTGGCCGGTGACGATCTGGGACGGACGCTGACCGTCACCGGAGCGCTGGTGCCGCTGGACCTTCTGCTCGTCTCCGCCTGCGGTGAGCGCGGCGATTTCGACGCCGATTGCCGGGTGAGCCTGCTCGATCATGCGCCCTTTTCGACCTGTCTGACCGGTCCCGATCGGACGATCACCGATCCGGCGTGCCCGGCTGCGGATGCGGACCTCGACGGGGATGCCGATCTTCGGGACGTGCAGATCCTTCAACTGGCCTTCGACGGGTTTTGATCCCGTTCGTCTGCCTCGGTCCCGCTTCTCCTGTCCGTTCGTACAGACGATGCGTCGCGAGAGCGTCGTCTGCATTGCGGACCGATCCTTTCTTCGTCGGATGCGGATGGCGGCCCGCGGCATCGCGCAGGCTTCAATCCGGCGGTTCGGCACGCAAAAACGAGAACCGCTTCAGCACCCGCATCTTTCGTTATTTCGGGCGCGGTTCGCCCGGTGAAGGGTGCGACGCTTCGTTCGGGACCAGGCGAAACGTGTAGGAGAACAGGAGCGTGTCGTTGGCGGGAGCGGGACCGTCCGGGCCCTGGATGGCGAACGGGGTGAGGCGGATCCGGAACCGGCCGCGAATCCACAACACCGGCTGACCGTCTCCTCCGATCGCCGCTTCCCACGTCGCGGGCGAGCGCAGGGGGATCGTTGTGCCCTTGAGCGTGAACCGTCCGACCATCGTGGCGGGAACGACCTCTCCGAACACGATTCGCGTCCGCTGCGGATCGTCCGGCTGGACGGTTTCGAACACGAACGAGGAAACGGGAAACCGATCGGTATCGAGAAAGGACGTCCCCCGGAGCGCGGCGTCGAGATCCGGTTCGCCGGTGGTGACGGAGGCGGGATCGGCCTCGAACGATCCGTTCGTCTGCGACAGGGATCCGCCCGTTCCCAGGCGGATCGTTCCGCGCACGCGGAGGACTTCGCCGAAGTAGGCGTCGAGCGGCGCGGGAAAGCGGAAGCGCAGGGCAGCCGACTGGGGATCCTGCTCCTCCAACCTCCAGGAGCGGGGCAGGGCGGCGAGGTCGTCGGCGTCTGGTTTCCGGCGTGTCTGCGGAGCGTGTTTCTCGGTCGGCAGATCGAGTCCCAGTTCCTTCCAGGAGCGGACGGGCACGTCGGTGTCGATCGGATCGAAACCGTCGCCGTGGGCGGGGGAGCGGATCGTCTCAAGGAGCGCGTCTTCGAGCCTCCGGCCGGCCTCGCGGAACAATCGGTTGCGATCCCGCCACGGACCGCGGAGCTTTTCCCCCTCTTGGCGATATACGGGCATCTCGCAGTGGAACGGGGAGTACAGGGCCAGGGAGAGGAAAAGCGTTCCGTCGTCGCCGCGCCACGGGTAGACGTCCATGTAGAACAGGCGGTCCGTGGTTCGGAGCGACACGGTGTCCTGTCGTTTCAGGCGACGAAAGCCCGCAAGAAGCGATGCCCTCATCCGGCGGACGAAGGCCGTCTGGTCGAAGCCATCCGGAATCGATCCCGTGAGGGGGGCGATCTTGATGGACGCGGCGACGCGGGCCCGTCCGAGGGTCATCACGGGCAGGTCGCGGCGGATTACGGGTTGCTTGTCGGCCGGAAAGACCCGGGCCGTGCGAATGAAGCGGCGGATCCGTTCGACCGTCGTGTACCGACCGCGATAGACGGCTCGACCGGTCGTGCCGATGAAGACGATCGTCGGCGTGAACGTGATCTCCTCGGGGGCACCTCGTCGGACGTCGTGGACGACGAGTTCGGCGTGCTCCTGTTCGGCAATCTTTCGAATCGCGGCGAGATCCTCGTCCCGAAACGATCGCGCCACGGACGAGTCACCGGAGGAGACGAAGACGACGAGTCGATCCGCGTGCGCCGGGAACGCACCGGTTTGCCCGAACGGGCCTGCCAGCACGAGCGCCCACACCAGCGGCGGCGCATGGAATGGCCCGGCGGGAAATCGCATGGCTCCGCGTGCGTTCCGTTATTTTTCGTACCCGACGATGCTGACGCGCAGCTCGATCTTCTCGGCCACCCCGTCGGATCCCATCCCCGGTTTGATGTTGAAGTCGCTGCGGCGGATGGTGAAGTTCGAGCGCAGGACGAGCAGGTCGCCCTTGGCGCCGCGTTGCCGTCGTCCCGCCTGATCGGGCAGGTAGGCGACGCGGACCGGCACGGTGATCGTTTTCGTCACGCCCTTGATGGTCAGCGATCCGACGGTGAGCAGTTCGATCTGTCCGCCCGCGACGGGTTTTGCGTTTTTGATTTTTTCGAAGGTGAACTCGATGGTCGGGTAGGTGCGCACGTCGAGCCAGTCGGCGCCGTGCAGGACGTTGGTCATGGCCGGCAGGGCGCAGCGCACCTCGGATGCCTTGACGGTGATCGTACCCGTCATTTCCGCGGGGTTGTCCGGATCGAACCGGACCGTTCCCGCGATGCCCTGGGCGATGCCCATGATGGGTTCGAGCTTCGAATCCAGGATGAAGGCGATGGCGTTGACGCCCTTGGGATCCTTGAAGTCAAAGGTTTTGGATGCCGCCCGGACGGTGCCGGCGGCAAGTATGAGGGTCAGAAACGAAACTGCCGGCGTTCGCACGAAAAGTCTTCGCATGGTTGCATGCCTCCTGTTCGACGGCCTGGGAACAAGGCCGCCTTTGCGCAATCTTCCACCATCTTCAGGGCCGGCCCGAACGTTCGACCGGCGTCGGGTGTTACCGTAGGGAACGGCGGTCCCGGTCGCAAGCCGTTCTCGTCGATTCTCGTCAGGCGGCCTTACGCCGGGCGGACGGTGTACTCGTCGGACGCCATCAGTTTCAGGCGGAAGCGTTCGTGGTCCGTTTTCGCACCCAGGGCGACCAGACGGATGACCATCCGTCCGTCTTCCTCATGGCAGGTGCGTTTGCGGGGGTGGAGATGGGCCGCGCGGACCTGATCCAGGAACCGTTCGAATGCCCCCTCGGTGTTGTCCGTGACGACGACGTAGTCTTGCAGGTCGCGGCGGGCGCCGATGAAGCGCTCGATGGAGTCGAAGACGAACAGGGCGAGCAGGATGGCCGCCGTGCCGACGAAGGCGAGTCCCAGCCGTCCGAACCCGCAGGCCGCGCCGACGGCGGCGACGGCCCAGATGGTGGCAGCCGTGGTGAGGCCCACGATGCTCTGGCGGTTCTGGATGATGGCGCCGGCGCCGAGGAAACCGATACCGCTGACGATCTGGGCGGCGATGCGGGTGCTTTCGCCGTCCGGTCCGCCGATGACCTGTGAGAGGATCGAGAAGACGCAGGCGCCGAGGCAGATGAGGATGATGGTGCGGAACCCGGCGGGTTTGTCACGGAA
>CAZNQN010000276.1:0-3940 GCA_964574925.1 uncultured Phycisphaeraceae bacterium
CCACGGCGGTGACGCGACCTCCCGCCGCGGAACGGACGGGGCGGTCATCCGGAAGCCGGCGCACCGCCCGCCGCGCACCGCGGGCGCGGGGTCCTGGAGACGCGGACGCGGGGGAGACCGGGGCGGAACGAACCTCCGCCGGGCGCGACGCCGGCGACGCCTTCGTGTCTCCGCGGTCCACTCGATAGACGCGATGGACGGCCGTTCGGGGAGGGCGTCCGCGGTTGGCGAGAATCATGGCGAAACAGACGATGAAAGCCATCCCCGCAAGCAAACCCACCTTGGTCTCCCGTCCCATGTCGCGCGTACCTCCCTGTTTGCAAATCGGATGTCAGCGACCCTGTCGCGCCCCGTGCGAATCGGCTCCGCCGTCCGGCAGTCGGCGGACGACGCGGAGCTTGGCGCTGCGGGCGCGGGGGTTGGCCGCCCGCTCCGCCTCGGAGGCGGTCACCGGTCGCTTGGTCAGGATCTCGTAGCGTCCCTCGCTCTTGCGTTTCCGGAAGTCGAGCTTGACCGGCTTGTCCTCCCCGCTGTGGAAGGAGATGACGCCGAACCGACCGCCGGGGGCGAGCAGTCCCGGCGCCGCGGCCAGCAGCGCCTCCAGCGATTCCCGTTCCCGGTTGACGGCGATCCGCAGGGCCTGGAACGTCCGCGTGGCCGGGTGAATCCGCGACTTGCGGGACGCCGGATCGACCCGGACGGCCTTCGCCACGATCTCCACCAGTTCCTGCGTGCGGGTGATGCGTTTGTCGCGGCGGGCGGCACAGAGGGCCCGCGCGATCCGTCGCGACGACATCTCCTGCGCGTGTTCATACAACAGGTCGGCGAGTTCCTTTTCCTTCAGGCGGTTGATCAGATCCGCCGCCGTCTCCGTCAGGCGCGGATCCATGCGCATGTCCAGCGGCCCGTCCCGCTGGAAGGAGAACCCGCGGGCGGGGTCGTCGAGCTGGAAGGAGGAGACGCCCAGGTCGGCGAACAGCACGTCGACCCGCTCGATCTTGAGCTCCGCCAGCACCTCCGGCAGCTCGGCGAAGTTGGCCTGCCGCAGGTCCACCCGACAGGGAAGGTCCGCCAGCGCCGCGGCGGCCCGTTCCAGACACGCCGGATCCACGTCCAGCCCGACCAGCCGACCCGTGCCGCCGACCGCCTCGCCCAGCATCCGCGCGTGACCGCCCAGCCCGACGGTGGCGTCCACCACGATCTCGCCCTCGCGCGGGCTAAGCAGTTCCCGGACCTCGCGAGTGAGCACGGGAACGTGGCCGGGGCTTTCCTCCGTCACCAGGATCGCACTTCGCCGGTCGATACTCCGCGTAGAAGGATCAGGGGGGCGTCACGCCTCCGTGGTGACACCCGCACCCCCGACGCGGCAGGTCGCAACGCCCTCGCGCGGGGCGAGGGTGGGGGAAAGACGCACGGGAAGATTCGGATCGAGCGCGCGGAGCCGGCGAACTCTCGCCTCCAGCTCCGCCTTTTCCCGCGGGCTGAGCCGCACCGGTTCCCATTGCCGGCCCAGACGCCGCTGGATCCCTTCGACCAATCGCTCGACTCGTCTTGCCCTGCGCACGATCCTCCCCTACGATGCCTGCCGCAGCGTGCGGCCGGGGCGACTCCCTTCGCCCGCTCCGCCGCAACGCCCCTGGCATCACGGTGTCGACGGATTTCCGTTTTCGACGTTGGAACGCGACGGCGCGACCAGCGGACAGGTTGCGTTCCTCATGATCCCCGACGCGATCCGGACGACCGCACCTCCCGGACCGCGGGGTCGCGCGCCGGTTGCCTCATGCTCCCTACAGCCAAACGCCTCTGTGTCCGTTTCTTCCACCCGCCGCGACGCTGCGTCCGTGCCGCGCGCAGCTTCTTGTCTGATCGAACGTTACGACGATTCGGACCGCGGCTTCATCCGCAAGAAGCCCTGCCAGTCCGGCCAGTCGTCCCCTTCCCAGTCGATCCCGATCGAACGATCCAGATCCGCGCGGTTCCAGATGTCGATCCGGTATTTCTGCCCGACGAGATAGACCTCCTCGCCCAGGCGGGCGAGCTTCCGCAGACGCTCGGGAATGACGATCCGACCCTGCTTGTCCATCTCGACGTAACTCGCCAGCGCATAGAACTGAAGCTCGAAGCGCCGCGACTCCGGCCCGGGAATCGTCTCCGTCTCGATGCGCCGCGCCAGCGCCTCGAACCCCGGCTCCGTGAACATCGAGAGGGTCCGCCGGAACTCACCGGGGGTGATGTACAGCCCGACGCCGTTGCGTTCCGGATCCATCGCCGCCCGCAACTGGGAAGGCAACTGGATGCGGTTCTTGGCGTCGATCGTGCGATCATATTGCCCCGCGAAAACCCTCATGAATCCCTGCGTTTCGCCCCACTTCGTGGGATTTATCGACAAAACTTACCACCATGACCCACCGGATGCAAGCAAAAAGTTCCGAAAAAAACCGCCGACTTTGCGCAGGCTCGCGACCGCGTGTGAAATGATCACGACATCTAGGGGTGCGGCAACGCGCGACACACAAGAGCCGTCGGACCGGCGGCAGTTTTTGCGCGTTCGGGGGCCGGGTGTCGAACGCGGGGGATACGATCCGCCCCGCCTCCCGACCCGCGCCTCGGCGACGCGGCGGCGGAAATGTTCGGAATCGGTTCGGAATGCAAGACCGGTCAGCGCGAGGGCGGCTGCATCGCCTCGCGGTAGAGCGCCTCGTAGGCGTCGAACGTCCGATCGAGGTGCCAAGATGTTGACACTTCTCGTGCGGCGGCTTTGCCGAGTCGCCGGGCCAGCGACGGCTCCTCGAGCAGGCGACGCAGCGCATCGCACAACGCGGGAGTGTCACCGTATGGCACCAGCAGACCGGTTCGTTCATGCTCGATCAGATCGCGGCAGCCCGGTACGTCGGTGGCGACGACGGGCAGGGCCGCGGCCATCGCCTCCAGCAGCGCGTTGGGCAACCCCTCCGTGCGCGAGGGGAAGGTGAACAGATCGGCGCTTTTGAGGATACCCGGCACGTCGTCGCGAAGCCCGGCCAGATGAACGCGATCTTCCACCCCCAGGCGGCGGACCTGCTCGCGGATCGGCTCCCGCATCGGACCGTCCCCCACCAGCAGCAGATGCGGCGGAGGATCGCGTTCCAGACGGGCGACGGCTTCGACGAGAAACGGCAACCCCTTCACGGCGTCGAGCCGCCCCGTCCAGACGATCAACGGCACACGCGTGGGGACATCGAGGGCACACCGGTCGATCGGCTCGGCCTGCTCGATCCGCCGCGGGTCGATCCCGCCGCGAACCAGACGCAGACGATCACGGGGGATGCCCGCGCGGCGATGAAGGTGCTCCACGACGGAGGGGGCGTTGCCGATGATCCAGCGGCAGCCGCGGTAGGTCCACCGGTCCACCCAAAGATGCCAGCGCCGCTCCACTTCGACCGTCTGGATCTCGCAGAGCACGCGATCGGCGGGGAACCCCGCGTTCCGGGCGGCCCGGCGGGCGGCGAAGTTGGCGTGAAACAACAGGGCGTGCACGAGGTCCGGTCGCTCCTCCCGCAGGATCCGGCAAAGGCGGCGGATCACGCCGAGATCGCGGCGGTGGCGGGCGCTGCACGATCGCACGACGATGCCCGCCTGTCGGATGCGATCGGCCACGGGGCCCGCAGGCGCAAGACTCACCACCACCGGAACGTGCCCGCGCCCCTTCATGGCCGTACTGACCCGGTGCAGGTGCAACGGCACGCCGCCGACCGCAAGATCGGTGATGACGTAGAGAATCTTCACATCGTGTGTTTACACCCGCGCCGGGGGGATCGACAAGATGGAATCACCGCGAACAAGGATTTCGTCGCGCGAATCCGGTGGGTCCGAATCGTCGGGTGATCCCCGTGGCCCGGAGCACGTCGCAGGATTGCGCATCGCAAACGGGGAAGGAACCGATCCTTGGAGAGGGTTACGA
>CAZNQN010000277.1:0-3326 GCA_964574925.1 uncultured Phycisphaeraceae bacterium
ATGTTGAACTCCCCGAACCCGGGCAGGGCGGCCACCCGTCCCACGTTGCGATACGTCAGTCCGTGCCCGCCGTGCACCTCCAGCCCGACGCGCCGTCCGACCTCGATCCCCTTTCGCAGGGCGTCCAGCGCCGCCTCGATCTCCGCCTCGCTTTTCGCGTGCGCGTATCCGCCCGTCCACAGTTCCACCGCCTGGAACCCGACCTCCGCCGAGGCTTCGATCTGCTCCGCCACCGGTTCGATGAACGCGCTGACCACGATGCCCCGCTCCCGCAGCCGCGACACCGCCTGCCGCACCCGCTCCCGCAGGCGGACCACGTCCAGCCCGCCCTCGGTGGTCAGCTCCTCCCGCCGCTCCGGCACCAGCGTGCATTGATCCGGCGCGATCTCGCAGGCGATGTCCACGATCTCCGCCGCGATGGACATCTCCATGTTGAGCTTGACGTTGACGATCTGCTTCAGCGCGCGGGCGTCGCGGTCGTTGACGTGTCGGCGATCTTCCCGCAGGTGAAAGGTGATGCACGACGCCCCGCCGAGCTGCGCCTCGACGGCCGCCCAGACCGGATCCGGCTCATCCGTACGGCGCGCCTGCCGCACCGTGGCCACGTGGTCGATGTTGACTCCCAATCCGATCATGATCGGCGCCGCACGAGCCGGGAAACCAATCCAGGGCAACAGGATAGACCATCGCCGGACGGACCGCAAACGTGGCGGGCGACGCACGCCGTCCAGGCATCCGCGTCTGACATCTGAAAGGACGGACCGCTCCCTCACGGTCGCGGCTCTGTTTTGCGGTCGCGGCTCTCTTTTTTTGCAGTCGCGGTCCTGTACTTGCAGCGCGGTTCCGTTCGAGGAACGCACGATGCGACCGCGCCGGGCCGCGTTCGTATCCGTGCTCCGTGCGACGAGATTACACGCGGGACAGGACAGAAGGGGACACTTCCTGCCGTGACGGAACCGGCAGGGTTTCCGAAATGGGTGCCGACTGTTCCACCCGACCGGTCACGACGAGTTCGTACCGCCGCAGGGCGTCCGGCCAGGCGTGGTGACGCTGGACGAACGCGCGGGCGGCCGATCCGATCCGCTCCCGCCGCACCGGATCGCGCAGCAGATCGACAACCGCCGCGGCGAACACCTCCGGCTCCGCCGCGACGAGGTAATCCCGTCCCGGCTCGGCGCCGATCCCCTCCGCCGCCGCCGGACTGAGCACCACCGGTCGGGCGAACGCCATCGCCTCCAGCACCTTGTTCTGCAACCCGCGGGCGATCCGCAGCGGCGCCACGCTCACCTGGAACCCACGCAGCGCCGGCGCCACATCCGGCACCGCCCCCGTGACCTCGATACCTTCGACCCGCGCAAGCCGCCGCACCGCCCGCGTCGGCGACCGCCCCACGATCCGGAAGACCGCCCGCGGCCACGCCGCCCGCACCCTCGTCCAGCAATGCTGCACGAACCAGCAGACCGCCTCGACGTTCGGGCGGTAGTCCATCGCCCCCACGAATCCGATCACCGGCTCCGCCGCCGCCACCGTCGGCGCACTCACCGACGGCGGACAATCGACGCCGTTGCCGATCACGCGGACCTTCCCCGGCGCAACCCGTCCGATCAACGGGCGGGCCTCCTGCTCCGTGATGAGCAGCACGGCGTCCACCGCCTCGGCCCATGTCCGTTCCCGCTGCGCAAGGCGATCTGCCTCGATCCGGTACATCCACCCCAGCGGTCCCTTCGACGATCGCGCGTACGCCCCCCACTTCTCGCTGTCCAGGTCGCAGAAGTCCACCACCCGCCGGTCCGCCGGCACGCCGAGCGCGTACGGCGCCATGCTCGAGGAAAAGGCCGCCACCACGTCGAACCGCACACGCGCCGACCACCGGCGAAGCGCCGCCCACATCGCCGGGTGATCGTAGAACGATTCAGTCACCGTCCGCCCCTCCGCCATGCCGCGCAGCCCCCGCACCTTGCCCCAGAGGCGGGAGAGGCGCACCACGGCTGTTTCCTCGCACCATTCGGACAGCGCGGCCGCATACCCCGCATCCTCCGCCGTGTCGGCAAAGCATGCGCACCATACGCGGTGCCGCGCGGCCAGGTGCCGCAACTGATGGTACGAGCGGATCTTGTCCCCCTTGTCGGGGGGGAACGGAACGCGGTGGGCGAGATAGAGGATGTTCATCGGTTCATCCGGGAATGTGCTTCGACGCCCACGCGCCGAGGCGGTTGGTCATCCACAACGGCAGATGCCGCCAGATGCGGCGGGCAAATCGGATCCGCTTCTGCGTCGGCGACAGATCGGGCGGGGTCCGCCCCGGCGGAGTCCAGACCTGATACCCCAGCGGGCGCGGTTCGAATCCCTGGAACCGTTTGAAGTTGAAGCTGCCGGGGTTGTCGCGGCGGGAACGACCGAAATCGAACTGCCGGTATCCGGCCGCCACCGCCCGTTCCATCGTCTTCAGATAGGTGAAGTTGGCCGCATGACACCGCCGCGCCTCCGGCGTGCAACCGAAAAAGTAGGGCATCACCGTGTCCCGGAACAGGAACGTCAGCAGTCCCGCCACCGGCCGGTTGCCCCAGCGCACCAGCATCACCCAGTGCTTGCCCGGCGTATGAGCGACCAGACGGCGGAAAAAGGCCGGCGGATAGACGATCGAACCGAGCCGCCGCATGTTCAGCGCATACAGCCGCCACACCTCGTGCAGGTGTTCATCACCGTAGACGGCGGTCAGGCGGTACCGGTCACGGGCGTGGCGGGCGGCGGCCCGCGCCTTGCGCGGCAAAAAGCCCAGCACGTCCTCCACCCGCTCGGGCAGCGTCCGTTTGAAACCCGCGTAAGTCTCCACCACGGGAAGGGAGGGCACCTGCGCCCGCTCGCTGCGGAAGTCGATGGAGCGGCAGCCGGCTTCTTCCGCCACCGCGCGGGCCTCGACGAACAGTCGTTCCGCCGCTTCCCCGTCCTCGGCCAGGATGCCTCCGCCGACGCCGTAGGGGACGCTCACCAGCATCCGCCCGGCCAGCCGGCTGTTCACCAGGAACATCGGCAGCACGCCCACCAGCCGCGTTCCGCGCCGCGCCGTCAGGTACACCGGCTCATGCGGAAACACCTCCTCCACCGCCCGTCGCCAGGACGACGTATGGAACAGTGTCCCCTCCGGGTGCGATCGCACGAACACGTCCCAGTCCCGCTCCCTCGTCGTGTCCAGGCACTCCACCCGGCACGGCCCGGCCGGCACCGGGGGGGACGACGGCGCGGAACGGGAAGCGGGCATCGACGCCACCGACGAACTCATGCGCGATCCCCCTCCGGCGCGACGATTTCCGCAGACGGGCGGACAT
>CAZNQN010000277.1:3336-3934 GCA_964574925.1 uncultured Phycisphaeraceae bacterium
ATTCCCCCTCGTTTCGAGAGTCTCCGCGGACGGATCGACATGCGAGACGACGTAGCGGTATTTCCCCGAGGCCGTGACCGGAATCCCATCCACCAGTTCCACCCGGAACGAGACCGGATGAAGGACGGGCAGCAGTCGCCGGACGGCGATCTCCTTCGTCCGCCCGTTCTGCGACGGTTCCGGCACCAGCTTCACACAGACGCTGTAGTCTTCCCGCTGTTCGACGCGGAACTGCCGAACGCCCTCCATCTCCCGCAGGGGATAGATCACGGACAGCGCGTGCTTGATCGTCCCGTCGGGGAAGTAGAGGAAATCGGTGTTGCGTCCCTCGACCGATTCCAGCAACGGCAACCCCCGCCCGCAGGCGCACCGGCCTTTCCCCATCCGCCCCCGGTCTCCCGTGCGATAACGGATCAGCGGCATCGCGTAAGCGTCCAGGTGCGTCAACGCGATTTCGCCCGTCTCTCCCGCCGGGACCGGCTCGCCGCGGTCGTTGAGAATCTCGATGTAGACGTTCTCGGCCGTGATGTGCATCCCACCCCGAGGGCAGGCATGGGCGATGAATCCGCCCTCCCGGCTGCCGTAGCCGTCGGCCACC
>CAZNQN010000278.1:0-3930 GCA_964574925.1 uncultured Phycisphaeraceae bacterium
GGCCGAGGTCGTGGCGGCTGCGGATCTGCCGCGTGACCTGCGGGTGGTGCGGATCGAGGGTTTGGATCTGCTGTTACGGCGGAGCAAGGTGGCCGGACGCAATTCGCACAAGGATGTGCACGGGGATCGGGCGATCGACCGCGTGGTGCGGCTGGTGACCAATCACGGGGTGGAAGGCATCGGCAGCTGTCGGGCTTCGGAGCGGGCGCTGCGGCAGTTGCTGGGGCGGAATCCGTTTTCGTATCTGACGGAGGAGGGCCGGTTCGCTTCACCGCTGGGGAGCGGCACGATGCCTCTGTGGGATCTGCTGGGCAAGCTGCAGGGCAAGCCGGTGTACGAACTGCTGGCGGGTGGGCACCCGGCGGGTCCGTCTCGCGTGCCGGTGTACGACGGTTCGATCTACTTCGCGGACCTGTTGCCGCAGTATCGGGCTCGGTGGCGGGATCGGATCCGGCGAGAGATCGACATGGGGCTGCAGGCCGGGCATCGGGCGTTCAAAGTGAAGATCGGCCGCGGTTACAAATGGATGCCGCGGAAGGCGGGGGACCGCCGGGACGCGGAGGTGCTGGAGGTCGTCCGCAAGCATGCCGGCGATGACGTGCTGATCGGGGTGGACGCAAACAACGGGTTCGACGTGGACGGGGCGAAGCGGATTTTCGAGCGGATCGGTCCGCTGCGGATTGCGTTCGCCGAGGAGATGTTTCCGGAAACGGTGCCGGATTGTCTGGGGTTCAAGGCCTATCTGCGCGAGCACGGCTGGAACACGCTGGTGGCGGACGGGGAAAGCCAGCGGGACGTGGCGGCGTTCCGGCCGTTCGTGGAGGCGCGGGCGCTGGACGTGCTGCAGGGGGACATGAACCGTTTCGGGTTCGAAGGGATCCTGGCGGAGGCACGTCTGGCCGAGTCGGCCGGGATACTGGTGGCGCCCCACAATTGGGGGTCGCTGATCGGGTTCTACATGCAGTTGCACGTGGGGCGCGCGGTGAAGAACTTCTACCGTGCCGAGCACGACCCGTTGAGCAATCCGGCGTTGATTGCGGAGGGTTTCGAGCTTCGCGACGGGACGTGCCGGGTCCCGGAGCGGCCCGGGTGCGGGCTGGCGCTGGACGAAAAGCGTCTGCCGGACCACGCGCGGAAGCTGTTCGAGCTGAAGGCGGAGTGATGCCTGCGGTGCGGCGCGGCGGGTCGGTGGGGGCGGTCCGGTGAGCGTCGAGGGCCGGAACGTTCCGGTGGGATGTGGGGCACCCGCCGCGTTCGGTGCGCGGGGGCTGCCGTTCGATGCATGGAGCGCTCGCAGTCGGCGTCGGTGATCGGTGGCGAAGGGAGGCGGTGTGGTGTCGAGCGGAAGCGGGCAGCGGCTGTACCTGGGGCTGGATCTGGGCGGGACGAACATCAAGGCGGGGGTGGTCGATGCGCGCGGTGTGGTGTTGAGCCGTTACAAGCGGCCGACAGAAGCGGCGCGGGGGCCGGAAGTGGGGCTGGCGAACCTGGAGGAGGCGGCACGCCGGGCCGCGGAAGCAGCGGGTGTTAGCTGGGCGGAGGTGACGGCCGTGGGGCTGGCGTCTCCGGGGACGATGGATCTGCGGGCGGGCAAGCTGCTGCATCCGCACAACCTGCCGGGCTGGGACGATCTGCCGATCCGTGAGGCGATGGCGCGGCGGCTGGAGAAGGCGACGGTGCTGCAGAATGACGCGAACGCGGCGGCGTACGGGGAATACTGGGTGGGGGCGGCTCGGGACGCGGACATTCTGGTGATGTACACGCTGGGAACGGGCGTGGGCGGCGGCATCGTGATCGAGGGAAGGATCCTGGAAGGGGCGCATTCGCACGGGTCGGAATGCGGCCATGTGATCATCCAGATGGACGGCGGGCGATTGTGTGCCAGCGGACAGTACGGGACGTTGGAGGCGTACTGCGGCGGACGGGCCGTGGTGGAACGCTGCCGGGAAGCCCTGCAGACCGGGCGGGCTTCGGTTCTGAAGGAGTGGATCGCGGCGGGGCGGACTCTGGAGCCGAAGCTGATCGCCGAGGCGGCCGAGCAGGACGACGAGCTGGCTCGGGAGATCGTGCTGGAGACCGCACGGTACCTGGGCGTGGGGATCACCAGCGTGATGCATGTCGTGGATCCTCACATGGTGTTGATCGGCGGCGCGATGACCTGGGGCGGCAACTCAACGGCGGTGGGGCGCGCGTTTCTGGAGCGCGTGCGGCAGGAAGTGCGGGCGCGGGCGTTTCCGATTCCCGCGCGGAGGACGATCATCGAGTACGCGTCGCTGGGTGCGGACGCCGGTTTCATCGGCGCGGCCGGATGTGCGAAGGCGGCGTTCGAACAGGGGCTGCTGTGAGTCGGCGCTACGTGGATCCGAGCGGCGCCGCCCGCTCTCACTGGCGAGGTTCGGCGGACGAGTCGTGGGGGCAGTGCGGGCGCGCGTGGGGGCCATCACGCTGCGCGTACCGGGCGGCTGGTCAGGGAAGGTCGACCACCAGAAAACGCGTGAAGATCGCGTGCAGACCGAATCCCAGGGCGAGCCCCAGAGCCAGCAGCGCGAGCTGTGTGCGCCGGCTGCGGGCCGGCGCGACGAGGTTGCCGAAAGCGAGGACGAACGGCGGCGTGGCGCCGCGGAAGCCCAGCGGCGTGCGGAAGACGAGGAGGCCGTAGGCGACCAGCAGGGCGGCCGCGGCCGTCATGCGGATCGCTTCGGACATGCGCGGGGTGGGGACGACCGATGCCGCATCGGAGGCGGCGGATGCCGCCGACGCATCTCCGCCGCGGGTTTCAGCCGGTGTGTCGGACGGCCGGGCCGTGGTGCGCCGACGGCGGTGCTGCCACAGTTCCCGACCGGCGGCGCCGACGGCGAGGGCGGTGGCGAGGACAAGCGCGGCGGCGGGGACGTTGGGCAGTGGCGTGGTGTCGCGGACGGTCAGGGCGGACAACCGACGTTCGGTGGCGGCGATCCGTCGACGCAGTGGTTCGCCGCGGACGAACAACGGGTCGCAGTGCATGGCGCGGAGTTTCTCGAGCACATACGGGGTCTGCAGGGCCGCGTGGAGCGCCCGGGCGATGCAGTCGATGCGGTCCGGCGGGGTCCCTCGGGGAGCCCACCAGTAGAAGGTGTTGCTCATCGCAGCGTCGAAGCCCTGTTCGACGGCCGTGGGGACATCGGGCAGGGCGGGATGGCGGCGTTCTCCGAAGTACGCCAAGGCACGCAGACCGTCGCCGCGGAAGCGGAGGAATTCCTCGAGCGAGAATCCGGTCAGATCGATGTGCCCGCCGCGGAGGTCGGCGAAACGTTCGGCGCCCCCGCCGCTCTGCACGAACCGGAAACGGGCTCCGGGCGCGGCGTGCTCCAGTTGCAGCCCGGCGAAGTGGGTCAGTGCGCCGAGGTTGGCTCCGAAGGCGATGTGTCCCGGCCGTTTTCGGGCGGCGTCCATCAAGTCGGTCAACGAGTGGAAGGGGGAGCGCTGGGCGACGGCGATGACCATCCCGACTTCGGTGGTTCCGGCGATCGGTTCGAAGGCTTCGGGACCGTAGTCGGCGGCTCCGGAGAGTTTCGCGGTGACGATCGTGTCGTGCAGCAGCAGGATGGTGTAGCCGTCGGGCGGAGCGGTTCTCACATGGTTGCTGCCGGCGGTGGCTCCCGCACCGGGCATGTTGATCACCACCAGCGGTTGCGGCAGGAGGCGATATCGCTGGATGGCCTCGGCGATGATCCGTGCGTACGTGTCGGTTCCGCCTCCGGCCGAGAATGGCACGATGACCTTGATGGGGCGGGCGGGGAATGGCTCGGCCTGTGCGGCTTTCGCCGAGGGGGACAGGGCGGCGCCCGGTTGGTTCAGCAGAACGGCGGCCGCGAGCAACGGCCACGGTGTTCGCAGGGCGCGGCGGGGGCCCTGGCGTCCGGCCAAGGCGGCTCGAGGCGGGTGGGGATG
>CAZNQN010000279.1:0-2192 GCA_964574925.1 uncultured Phycisphaeraceae bacterium
ATCTCGTGCGGCGGGGAGGGAGGCGGCCTGATGGGCGCGGTGATCAAGGCGGGGGAGGCGGAGGGGCTGGCGCCGATCCTTCGACCGGTGGACCTGGCCGATCATCTGGCCGAGGCGCAGCGGGCGGCGAAACGGATGCGTGCCGAGGCCGAGCGACTTGTGACCGAGGCGCAGCAGCGGCGGCAGGAGCTGTTCGAGCAGGCGCGACGGGAGGGGTATGAGGCGGGTTTTGCCGAGGGGAAGGAGGAAGGGCGCGAGGCCGGACGAACGGAAGCGTTCGAGACCGCCGTCCGCGAGTTTCGCGAGCAGCACGGAAAGGTCGTGCAAACGCTTCAGTCGTTGATCGAGCAGGTGGAGGCTGTGAAGCAGGACGTGGAGGTGGCGGCCGAACACGAGGTGCTCGAATTCGCGGTGGCGATTGCGGAGAAGCTGACGTTCCGGATCGGAGAGCTGCGGCGGGAAGCGGTGGTGGAGAATCTTCGCCGGGCGCTGGCACTGGTGGACGGGAAGACGAACCTCGCGGTGCACGTGCATCCCGACGACCTGGAGGCGGTGCGGCGGTTCGCTGGGGAGGTGACGGAGCGGATCGAATCGTCGCGGGCGATCCGCGTTGTCGAAGATGCGGAGACGGCGGCGGGTGGTTGTCGGCTGGTCTGGGACGGCGGGGAGATCGACGCCACGCTGGAGACGCAGGTGAACGAGATCGTGTCGCTGCTGATGGGGAAGCGGGATCGGGATGGTTGAGCTGTTCCGACATCATCGCCGGGTGGTGGAGCGGGCGCAGACCGTTCGGGTGACGGGGCGGGTGCGGGAGATCACCGGGATGACGGTGGAGGCGACGGGGCTGTCCGTGCCGGTGGGATCGCTGAGCACCATCGAGGCGAGCCAGGCGGAGCCGATTCCGGCGCAGGTGGTGGGACTGCGGGGAGACCGTGCCATCCTGATGACGCTGCACGAACCGCTGGGCATCCGCGTGGGGGACGCGGTGCGCAGCGCGGACGGATTGCAGTACGTGCCGGTGGGGCGGCAGATGCTGGGCAGCGTGCTGGACGGGCTTGGGCGGCCCATCGGGGGCAACACGGCGTTTACGGTGGAGGAGTACTACCCCGCGTTCGGGGAGGCGCCGCCGCCGCTTGCACGCCGTCCGATCGAGCGGATCGTCTCCACCGGTGTGCGGGTGATCGACGCGATGCACAGCCTGGGCGGGGGGCAGCGGATGGGCGTGTTCGCCGGGACGGGCGTGGGCAAGAGCGTGCTGATGGGGATGATCGCGCGGTACACGGCCGCGGATGTCATCGTTGTGGCACTGGTCGGTGAGCGCGGCCGGGAGGTCGGCGACTTTCTGCGCAAGGACCTCGGCGAGGAGGGGATGCGAAAAAGCGTGCTGGTGGTGAGCACGTCGGACCAGTCGCCGGTGCTGCGCGTGC
The DNA here is from genome assembly GCA_964574925.1 of uncultured Phycisphaeraceae bacterium. Lineage (GTDB taxonomy): Bacteria > Planctomycetota > Phycisphaerae > UBA1845 > UBA1845 > CAZNQN01. Next base: position 1,428 of record CAZNQN010000279.1, read on the forward strand.
GGGCGGCGTTTACGGCGACGGCGGTGGCGGAGTATTTCCGCGATCTGGGCGCCGAGGTGCTGTTGATGATGGACTCGACGACGCGGATGGCGATGGCGCAGCGTCAGATCGGGCTGGCGGCGGGGGAACCGCCGACGACGCGCGGGTATCCGCCGAGCGTGTTCAGTCTGCTGCCGCGGCTGCTGGAACGGAGCGGGCGAACCGAAACGGGCAGCATCACCGGGCTCTACACTGTGCTGGTGGAAGGGGACGACCTGACGGAACCGGTGGCGGACGCCATCCGCGGGATCCTCGACGGGCACCTGTGGCTTTCGCGGGAGCTGGCGAACCGGGGGCATTATCCGGCGGTGTCGGTGCTGGAGAGCATCAGCCGGGTGATGGTGGACGTCGTGGACGAGGCGCACCAGGCGGCGGCGATGGAGGTGCGGCGGGTGCTGTCGGTGTGGCGCGACATGGAGGATCTCGTCAACGTGGGGGCATACGTGCCGGGGACGAACGCAGCGTTCGATGTGGCCTACCGGATGAAGCCGGCGGTGGACGAGTTCCTGCAACAGTCGATGCGGGAGCGGGCGACGCTGGCGGAGACGAAAGAGCGGTTGCTCTCGCTGGCGGAAGAGATCCGGAAGGTTCGGCGGGAACTCGGCGGAGAGGAATCCGCGGCACCGGAGAAAGAGGGGGTGAGACGTGGCGCGTAGGTTCCGATTCCGCCTGGAGGCGCTTCGCCGGATTCGGGAGCGCGAGCAGAACGAGCAGCGGCGGGCGGTG
>CAZNQN010000279.1:2202-2954 GCA_964574925.1 uncultured Phycisphaeraceae bacterium
GTGGCGCGGGCGCAACAGGATCTCAACCGCGTCGAGGCGCGGATCGCCATGCTGAGCGAGCAGTTGCGGTCGATGGTGATGGCCAAGCGGAGCGTGCGGCGGGAGGAGAAGCCCAGCGCGGCGGCGCTGCGGGCGTACGAGCTGCACGGGGAGTGGCTGCACCGGCAGTTGCGCGAGGCGCAGGCGGAGCGGGACCGGCGGCGCGCGGACCTGGACCGCGAGCTGGAGAAGCTCGCCGAGGCGCGTAAGCGGCTCCGCGTGCTGGAGAAACTGCGCGACCGGCAGTGGGAGCGATACCTCGAGGAAGGTCGCCGGGAGGAGCGGAAGGAATCGGATGAGACGGCGATGCAGCAACACCTGAGCGGTCGGCGACATGGGGATCGGGTGACGGCGTGATGGCGGCGACGGAACCATCCTTTTTGCGTCGGATGCTGGACGCGGTGGCGCTGTTTTCGGTGATGAACCTGCTGGCGCTGGCGGCGCTGGTGGGGTTCGCCGTGCACAGCGGGGCGCTGACGCTGGAAAAGGCCCGCTATTTCGTCGCGGTGATGCGCGGGGATGAGCCGCTTCCCGGGGCAGAGAAGGAGGAAGAATCGACCGGCAAGGAAAAGGCGTCGGTGGTGGGGAAGGAGGAGAAACCGCGGGATCCGCTGGCGGAGAGCGAGATGGACAAGGAGATCCTGCGGCGGGAGGCGGACCGGATCAAGGCGGAGCTGAAGCAGCGGCTGGCACTGAACAACGCGAGCCTGCCG
>CAZNQN010000279.1:2964-3924 GCA_964574925.1 uncultured Phycisphaeraceae bacterium
TCCTGCTGCGGATGACGGCCGAGCGGGAGCGGTTCCGGCAGGAACAGGCGGAAGCGGCGCGGCGGCGGGAGGCGCTCGACCGGAAGCGGCAGGAGGAAGGGTTCCAGAAAGAGCTGGCCCTTCTTCAGTCGCTTTCGCCGCGGGTGGCGGCGGAGCATCTGCTTTCCATGAAGGATACCGACCTGGCGGCGGAGATGCTGCTTTCCATGCAGACGGGCAAGGCCAAGCGGATCATCGAGGCGGTCAAGGATCCGCAGGGCAAGCGGCGGATCAAGGAGATCCTCCGGCGGATGCGCGACCGCGCGCCGGACCGGGTGGCTGCTGGGGAGACGGGATCGACGGAAGGAGGTCGTCCGTGAACGCGCCCGCGCTGCATCCGCCGACTGTTTCCGGCGACGAGGTCGATTCGTCGCGTCGTGCCGCGCAGGCGGATCGTCCGTTTCGGAGGAAGGAGCGCGTTTCGCCGGAGGAAGCGGTGTCGTTTGCGGTGGTGTTCGCAGCCGCGCGGGACGTGGCGGCGGCGGTGCGCGGCGCGCGGGGAGAAGGATACAAGCGGGCGACGCCCGCGCAGATGTTCGAGGCGGATCCTGCGGACGGTCATGCGCGGAAGCTGGAGACGTTGAAGGAGGAGGACCGGTCGACCGGGGATCGGGCCGACCCGCGGTTCCGAACGGCATCCGAGGACGCGGACGAGGTGCGGGTGCCGAACCGCACGGGGAAGCGGTTCGAGCGGGCGGAAAGCGACCCTGGTCGAACGGAAGCGGTGCGGCCTCGAGATTTGGGATCGGGTTCCGATCGAGTCGATCGAACGGCGTCGTTGCGGTTCGATTCATTCCGGCCGGATGCCGAGATCAAGTCGGTTGCGGAAAGCCGGGGCGTTCAACCGACGAGCGTACCTTTCGGCAGTGGAACGGAATCGGGTGAAGGTGGAGCGTCCGTAGCGTCGGCAGGGGTTGCGGC
>CAZNQN010000280.1:0-3921 GCA_964574925.1 uncultured Phycisphaeraceae bacterium
CTCCGCCGCCGGCGACGTGGACGGCGACGGTCTGGCCGACATCCTGATCGGGTCGATCCTGGCGGACCCGCGGCGGGATCCCAACACGGGCGTGGGCGTGCAGAACGGCGGCGAAGCCTACCTGATCTATGGCTCGGTGGTTCCGTAGTCGGACCCGGGTGCCGGGGGCGTGCGCCGAGGCGGAAGCGTGTTGGGATTGTTTCCGGACGCGGGTGCAGACCCTCCGGTTTTCCCTCCGCCGATAATCCCGCGCGCCGCGATCGTGCAGCGATCATCTCTTGGGTTTGGTTGACAGACAGTTGCCGCCAGAGATACGATGGTCGTCGGGAAAGGTGAAAGCCGGCATCCGTATTTGAGGGTTGCGCGCGGGGTTCAGACGGGAACCCGGCGGAGCGACCTTGGTCCATGACGACGAAGCCGGGGGCTTCGTCCCTGCCGCAACGGGCGTGCGGGTTTCGCGGTGCCTGATCGTGTTCCAGGCCCCCGGGAAGGGGGAGGACGGACTCGTCCGGGGCGAGGGCGGCACCGCCCTGCCTGACCCGACGGTCGACTCGAGGGCGGACGGGTTGCGCCGCTTCGAGCGCATCGCCGACGCAACGGGAGTGCCACCGACATGATGACGGGAACGTGGTGTGGAAACCGGGGCCGCCGGGGAGCGGTCCTTCTGGTCATAAGTATCCTGCCGATCGCGGTGCGGACGGTCCGGGCCGAGGAACGAAAGTTCGTGGTCACGCTGGCCCATTCGCCCAAGTCGTTCACCGACGCGAACGGCAACCCGGGTTTGCCGCCCGGCGGGCTGGACGCGGTGGCGCCGATCCGGCAGGCCTATTTCGACATCGATCCGACCAATGACGTCCTGTCCTTCGCCGAGTACTGGGAAGAGATCAGCTATGGCGACGTGACGGTTTCCGGCGACGTCTTCGGCTGGGTGACCTTGCCGTGGGCGTTCGAACCGGATCCGCCCAACGCGGCGGAGGAGCGCCCTTCGCCGGTGGACTTCGTCGACCTGCATCGGGGGATCCTTCCTCTCATTCCCGCGCCGATCGAGCTGGTGGTTCCTTTCCCCTACGCCTATGGAGCGGGGGAGGAGTTTTGCGACGTGTTTCCGATCGGCGGGTCCGACACCGAGGTGACCACCGACAAATGCGGCGGGTTGATCATCCGGGATTTCCGCGGCACGGACGATGGTCAGGATCCTCCAGTCCGCGAAGCCGGTTTGTGGGACCTGCCGGTTGTGGGGGTCAACGTCTGGACGCCGGGCGAACGCTTCCTGGACGTGGACGGGGACATGCGCTGGGACGGTCTGGACGAGGCCAACGACCGGTTCTGCTACGATCCGTCCAGTCCGAACCTGCCGCCGTTCTTGCGGCTGCTTCCGACGCTGGTCTGTCCGGAGGACGTCAAGTGCCTGGACGGCAGCACCGAGCGTCCCTGCGGCTGTGCGGAGCGCGGATGCGGCAGCCTGCGGATGCCGTGGACGGATTTCGACCGGAACGGCCAGGCCAACAACTGCTCTCCCACGTGTCTGCCGGGGCAGGATCCGCTGGTGAACGGCTGTTGTGCCATCCCCGATGATCTCGAGTCGCCGACCAATTGCATTCCGCCGAATCCCGTGGATGGATGCGGGATTTCGCTGCCGCAGTGTTGCGAGGAGGGGCAGAACCCGGACCAGGACAATTGCGAGTTCGGGGTGGAGGGGATTGACTGCGGCGATCCGATCCTTTGCTGCGAGTTCGAAGACGTCGACCAGGACGGGCAGTTGACGGTGCCCGAACCGTTCGAGGATTTCATCATCCGCTGGGACCCGACCGGTTCCACGCCCAGCAGCGTCTGGACGCCCGTGACGGAAAAGTACATCCGCGACAATTACCCGGGGGATGTGGAGGCCGTCGTGCGCCGCTCCGGGGTGCGGGAAGATCTTCGGCCGGAGGATTGCCCGCTGTGCGGACAGGATTTCGACAACGACGGTTTGCCGGATGTGAATTGCAACGTCATTCCCCCCGGCGTGGTGTGCTCCGGCAACGGGTTCTACGATCCCCCCGACGTGTTCTACGACGTGGGCAGCACAAAGATGATGCAGGATGCGGGGCCGAACCGGTTCGTCCACTTCACGCCGGAACCGGGCACGCTCCGTACCCAGCGTCCCAACACGGCGTTCGGGACGGAGGAAAGCTGGTACCCCCAGTTCTGGACCGATCGTTATGGAGAGGATTCACCGCCGCCGCCCTGGCCGAGCACGGGCGGCTGGAACAGTCCGCGGATGCGGCCTTTCGATCCGGAGGTGCCGGTTCCGCCGACGGTGGTGCGGCCTCCCGACACCGGGGGCGGGGGCGGGCAGCAGCAGGTTCGCATCTGGTTCCAGCCCAACCGGGGCGGATTCGACGGGCTGGGCAACGGTACCAGCGAGGATCCGACGGCGATCACCTTCGGCGATGATCTGCCGTTCGAGGTGCTGCCGGAGGAGGAGTTCGGGTTCTACGACGGATGGGTGGAACACGACGACCTGCCGTCTTCCAAGTATCACCGCGAGGGGGATAAACGTCTCGGGGAGGTCACCTACCCCGGCTCGGACGACTCGCCGTATCTTGTCGATCCCGCCGATCCCCAAAGCGGGTTCCTGACCGCCATCTGGGGGCGAGACCTGGGACCGCATACCCCTCAGGGCATCGCCGGGGCGGACGGAGTGGTGCCCGCGGCCGGTCCGTACGCCGTCAACATCCACGGTGAGAAGGGATTCGATGCGGGTGACGTCTGCATTCTGGAATGGCTGACGTGGCGGACGGACGGGACGAGTCCCACCATCGCGTATCAGTGGGAGATCGACAACGCCACTTCGCGCGGCGCCGTGCCCTACCATCCCTATGCCGGTCCCAAGCGGTGCAGCCGCGGCGATCCGGATCCCAACGGCGTTCCCTGCAAGGAGGACGCGGACTGCCCTTCCGGGCAGACGTGTCAGGTGTGGTCGCTGGGGAAGGGATTCCGCGATTACAACCTCGACGGCATGATCGATCAGGGTGAGGTCCGCCCGGATCGATCGGAAAACTACATCGTGGACAGCAATCCCTTCACGACGAACGACGGCACGCATACGGATTATCCGTTCAACCGTCGCCGGCTGATGGAGGACGTCGTCGAGGCGCTGGATTTCGGCGTGGACTGGGACGATTTCATCGACCCCAACGCCAAGGCGGCCAACGAGTGCATTCGGGGGGCGAGCGGGACGCCGGTGCTGACCTTGGACCCGACCGCGCCGCAGGATCCGGGCCACCAGAAGGTGATCGAGCCGCAGGGTTTCGTTTCCGGCATCGTGATCATCCCCCGCGGGGCGACGAACAGTCGAGATGCGTTTCCGACGGCGCCCTTCTTCTATCCCATCCACAACGAAGACAATCAGGAGCGGGCGTTCATGATCCCGGACTGGCCGGCCGAAGGCTTCGACGCCAACGGCATCCATAAGAGTTTCAACCTGCGCTTCCACGACCTGGTGATCTGCGCCGACTGCCGCACGCCGGCGCCCGCCGTCGTGCCCTACGCCGCGCACGAATACCTGCATTCGTGGGAAGGGTTCCCGGATCTGTATGACTATGACGTGTTCGGCAACGGCGTGGACGAGGTGAACTGCCCGATCGGGGCATGGGACATCATGGCCGGGACAGGGCACGGACAGGCCTCGCTCGTTCATCCGGTTCCGATCCTCAAAGAGAAGCGGTGCACGGAATGGATTTCGCCGATCGATTTGCGGACGGTGCTGACGCCGGGCGTGGAGGCGACGCTGACGCTGCCGCCCTCGGAGCGGGTTCGCAACGGGTATTACTTCCTGGAGAACCCGGAGCGTCCGGGCGAGCGCTACTACTTCTGGTCGGCGGGCAGTACGGGGTTCGGCGTCAACCTTCCCGGCGAGGGGATGCTCATCCTGCACAC
>CAZNQN010000281.1:0-752 GCA_964574925.1 uncultured Phycisphaeraceae bacterium
CGGTGGGACGGGAACTGTGTGCGCTGCTGGAGAGCCGTTCGATCCCGCCGGAGCGGATCGTCCTGCTCGCCTCCGCCCGCAGTGCCGGAACCCGCCTGCGTATCAAGGGGGAAGAGTTGGAAGTCCGGGAACTGGGCGAGGATGCCTTCGACGGGGTGGAGGCGGCCGTCTTCTCCGCCGGCGCCGCCCGCAGCCGGGAGTGGGCCCCTTTCGCCGTGGGCGCAGGCGCCGTCGTCATCGACAATTCCTCCGCTTTCCGCATGGATCCCACCGTGCCGCTCGTGATCCCGGAGATCAATCCGGAAGAAGCCGCCCATCATGACGGCATCATCGCCAACCCCAACTGCTCGACCATCCTGATGAACGTGACCGTCTGGCCGCTGCACCGGGTCAATCCCGTCCGCCGCATCGTGGTGAGCACCTATCAAGCGGCCAGCGGCGCCGGAGCCGCCGCCATGGACGAACTGCTCACCCAGACGCGCCGCGTCCTGGAAGGCGAACAGCCCCGCCCGAGGGTCTTCCCTCACCCCATTGCGTTCAACCTTTTCTGCCACAACTCCCCCGTCGGGGACGACGGCTGCAACGAGGAGGAACGCAAGATGATCCAGGAGACGCGGAAGATCTTCCGCGAGCCGGAGTTGCCCATCACCGCCACCTGCGTCCGCGTGCCAGTGATGCGGGCTCACGCCGAGGCCGTCAACCTCACCTTCGAGCGCCCCATCTCCCCCGAGGACGTGCGTGCGGTGCTGGAA
>CAZNQN010000281.1:762-3913 GCA_964574925.1 uncultured Phycisphaeraceae bacterium
ACGATCGGGAGCGTGGCCGATTCCCGATGCCGCTGGACGCGACAGGTCGGGACGATGTCCTCGTCGGCCGCATCCGCCGCGACCCCAGCCGGTCCGACGGACGGGGCATCGACCTGTTCCTCTGCGGCGACCAGCTCCGCAAAGGGGCGGCGCTGAACGCCCTTCAGATCCTCGACCTCGTCGTCGGGTGACTCGCGCGGAGCCCCTCCTCCCCGCAGTGCCCGCAACTCCTTCGCGTATCCTCCGAGCATTCTGCAAACGGAAATCCACGACAGAATGCATAACGACGGGGACGGTCGACGGGAGGTCACATCAACCGTTTCCCCTCGCCATTGGCAGAGAAAACGTGCAAGCGATCGGCCTCGGCGAACACGTCGATCCTGCCGCTTTCCTCCACCGTGGTTTCGATCGCCGCGCGAATGGTGACCGGAACCCCTTCGCCGAGGGAAAGATGAAGCAAGGCGCGGTCGCCGAGCGGTTCGCGGGCGACGACACGCGCGGTTCCGAGCGGGATGGTGATCCCTGAACGCGCCGTCGAATCGGCGTTTCCGATCCACAGGTGCTCCGGCCGGATACCGAGAAGAATCTCCCCCCCCTCGTTCGAGACGCCCGGCGGAATCAACGACGCGGGGAGCGGGCAGCCTCCGCCGTCGTGCCGAAACACGAGCGTGTCTCCGTCCCGTTGCAGTCGTCCGCGGAGGATATTCATGGGCGGCATGCCGACGAATCCGGCGACGAACCGGTCGGCGGGGCGACGGTAGACGTCCTCCGGCGGACCGACCTGGAGCAACCGTCCCCGGTGCAGCACGGCTATCCGGTCGCCCAGCGCCATCGCCTCCTCCTGGTCGTGCGTGACGTGAAGGGTGGTGACGCGCAGACGACGTTGCAGCCGTTTCAGTTCCGCCCGCATTCGCAGCCGCTGCGGGGCGTCCAGATTGGAAAGCGGTTCGTCGAAGAGGAACACGTTCGGATGGCGGACGATCGCCCGCCCGAGAGCGACTCGCTGGCACTCGCCGCCGGACAGCGCCGCCGGTTTGCGGTCCAGCAGCGGCGTCAGCCCCAGCAACTCGGCCGTCTCCGCCACCTGCCGGCGGATCTCCGCCTTCGGCACCCGCCGCATCTTCAAACCGAACGAGAGGTTCTCCAAGACCGTCATGTGCGGGTAAAGCGCGTAGTCCTGGAAGACCATGGCGACGTCCCGATCGCGTGGATCGGCGTCGTTGACGCAGCGGTCGCCGATGCGGATCGTGCCCGCGTCCGGCTGCTCCAGCCCGGCGATCAAACGCAAGGTGGTGGTCTTTCCGCAACCGGACGGTCCGAGCAGAACGAGCAGTTCCCCGTCGTCGATGTGCAGGTGCAGGTCGTCGACCGCGCGGACCTCACCGCCTCGGGTGCGGAACGTTTTGCGAATTCCTTGCAGCTCGATCCGGGCCATGATCTTCGGCGCGATGTGCGGCATCCGTCCTTCCGTCTCGACGCGCATCGTAGCCGATTCGAAGAACGGCGGACAGTCGCAACGCCGCGTCGATCCGCGCACATCGCTTGCCCCCGACCTTGGAAACCGAGTAAGCTTGTCCTTCTTTTCCGGAACGAGAACCATGGCAAAGAAACGCGGCGCGAAGGCGAAACCCCCTGATCGATTCGACGTGGTGGTGGCGGGCGGCGGGCCGGCCGGCGCCACGGCCGCCATCATCCTCGCCCGGAAAAACCGTCGCGTCGCGCTGATCGACCGAAGAGACGATTCGCAGCGCCGCTCGGTGCTGGAGTGGATCGGACATCCGGGCGTGCGGCTTCTGCATGATCTGGGGATCGATGCCGGGTCCGTGGGAGCGGTCCCGATCCGGGAGGTGCGGTTGCACCGCGCGGATTTCTCCCGCTCCGCTGAGCCGCGGTTCCCCGACCCGCCCGGCGTGCTGGTGGATCGGCGCCGTCTGGAGCAGCATCTTCTCGACCTGGCCGCTCGCGAGGGGGCAACCTGCCTGACACCGCGGACGATTACGGACGTCTTCCTTGAGGAATCCGGCGTGCGGGTCCCGCTGGAGGGGGCAGACGCCGTCCGGGGAAACCTGTTGATCCTGGCTGCCGGGGGACGCAGCCCGTTGCTGGAGCGGATCGATCTTCCGACCGGGCCCGCCCCCGCCCCGTTCCATTCCGCCCGCGTGGAGCAAGCCCTCCCGGGCGAGGCTGCGGATTCCACCGGCCGAGTGGAACTGGTTCTGGGACTGGGAGAAAGCGGAGGGTTCGGCGTATGCGGGCAGGGCGCGGGCAGAGTTTTCGCGGGCATCCAGTGGTTCGGCGAAGCGGCGGAGACGCTTGCGCAATTGGAGGCACTGTGTGCGGAGCTGCGACAACGGGACATTCTGCCCGTGGATCTCGCCCCGGAAGCGGCTCAGGCGAGGATCGTCCCCAGTCCCGCCGGGCGGGCCCTGGACATGGAATCCCACGTCGGCAAGCACACGCTCGTCGTGGGTGACGCGGGCGGTTTCGTGGCGCCCAGCACGGGGGAAGGGATCTACCCGGCCATGTGGTCCGCCCGCATCGCCGCCGAGGTCGTCCACAAGGCGTTGCAGAGCGAACACTCGCAGGATGCGTTGATGGAGTTCGACACGGCGTGGCGGAAGGAGATGGCCGAGTATCTGCGCCCGCTGCAAACGGACATCCAGTTCCTGCTTCCGCTGGTGTTCAGCAACCAGGCGATCGCCGACCGCATGGGGCGCGTCTTCTTCTTCGGCGAGAACATGTAGCGCGGTTTCTCTCGATCGCCCGGCCGAATCGTGTTCATGCCCGGAGTCCCTCCTTGTCGTTGGAAGAGGGACAGCCCCGATCGGGCAGACGAACTGCCGGATTCGGCAAACAACCTGGCGCCTGATTCCGGCGCGGCGCGATGTCCAGGAGGGCGTCATCTCCAACGGGGTACTCGGGCGTCGTCCGGTCGTTCCTGCATCCCCCCGGTCCGCATCGGATCAGAACAGATGCTCATAGATGTCGCGCAGGCGGACGGCAATTCCGTGCCAGGAAAACGCCTCCGTTTTTCTCCGGTTGTGTGCCCCCATGGAACGCAGCTCGTGTTTCCGTTCGCGGGCGGATCGCATTGCGCGGGGCAGCGCTTCCGCATTGGCGGCGTCATAAAGAAAGGCACCGCGCGGATCGA
>CAZNQN010000282.1:0-3902 GCA_964574925.1 uncultured Phycisphaeraceae bacterium
ACCCCAGCAGCACGCGCACCACCACCGAGATCGGGATGAGCGGTCGGTCGTAGCGTTCGAGCCATCTCGGCGCGGACGTGTGCATCGTGGAACTCCTGTTCCCTTTATTCCTGCCCTTCGCGTCCGGTGGCGACGGGTTGTCCCTTGGCCGTCCACGCCTTCCAGCCGCCGCCGTAAAGATAGAGTTTCTCGTAGGGCACGTCGTATTCGTCGATCAGCACACGGCACAGGTAGGCACTGTCCTCGCACGACCCGCCGTTGCAGTAGACGATGACCTTCTCTGCGCCCGCGATCTGCTCCAGCAGGATCTCGTCCAGATATCGCTCGATCTCGTAGTAGTACACCTGGATGGCGCCCGGGATGTGCCCTTCCTCATAGGCTTCGTCGTCGCGTGCGTCGAGAATCAGGTTCAGGCCGAGGGCCGTATTGGGGTCGGCGAGCAGGGCGGCGACTTCCTCGGTGGTGATGTTCTGGAACCCGTGCTCGGCATGCGCCTCGACATCGTCGTTGGTCGGGTCGGTCGATGCGGGGGAGGGACGCTGTGCGGTGCTCGTTTGCGTCGAAGTGGAATGCTGTGCAGTCGTCGCGGACGAAGAGTGATCCCTTGTTTCTTTCGCCCGGGATGCCTCGGGGTGCGACACCGCGGTTCGGAAGTACGCGCGGCGGACCTTGATGGATCCTTTGGTCCGCAAGGCATTGGTGCTCAGTCCAATCCCCAGGGCCAGGACCGTCAGCAGGATCATTTCGAGAATCGTTCGCATGGCGTCTCCCTCGGCGGCGTCCGATTTCGTTTCGCGCGCCCGCGGTGTCTTCCGTTTCCCCGCAAAGAAGCGTTCTTCCCACCGCCTCGTGTTCTATCGTCGCGGGTGATGGGAGGAGGGTCAACGACGATCCGGCCCGTCGTTGCGCGTCGGTGACGCCTGCGGCGAAGGGATGCGGGGTTCCGCGCGAAGGAATCGACTCAGCGAGCCGGGACGGCCGCTACGGGGATTATGGGGCCTTTTCCTGCACGACCACCAGCGCCACATTGACGGGTTCGATCCAGAAGGTGGCGTGCCCGCCGGTGTCGAGGAACTGTCGTGTCCCCGTGACGCGCAGCGGCGCGATCGGTCCCTTTCGATTCGGGAAGAACGGCGGCTGCACGCCCTGTTTCGTCCGCACCGGGTGCAACTGGGGCGTGAGGATCCCGACCATCGTGCCCGGCTTGCCGGCGGGAATGATCACCTGTTGCCGTTTCCCGTTCAGATTGAGGACGACGATCACCCGTTCCCCCGGCAGCTCGCGGGCGAAGGCGAGAATCTCCCGTTTGCCGTCGGCCAGCACCGGGCGAAAGGCCCCGCTGCGCAACGGGGCATGGTGGTCCCGCCGGTATCCGAGCCACTGGATCAGCGAAGGCAGGTCTTCGTCTTGCTGGAGCGGAGCGTTCTCGTGTTCGCCCGATGGCTTCCGTCGAGCGATCGTGCGGAGCCGATCCAGTCCGTCGGAACCGAGTTCGTGCCCTGCGACGATCACCGGGGCGCCCGGCAGCGTGTATTGGAGGATCACGGCCAGGCGACGCCACATTCGGATGTCGCCCCGTCGTGTTTTCGGTTTGTCCAGCTTGTAAAGCTCCGTCGTCGCCTGGCGGAAGCGGCGCTCCAGGGCGATCAGAAACGGTCCCCCGTCGGGGCCCAGCAGGGCGATCGGGCCGGCGAGTTCCTGGTCGAGCCGGTGGCGGCCCACCATCGATTCCAGGTCGGACAGAAACGCTTCCGGCGGATACAGAGCAGGACCGTCCCCGAAAAAGCGCAGCAGGCTTTCCGTCAGGCGTTGCTGCCACACCGCGTCGAAGGTATCGCCCTCCCGCCACAGCCCGGCGTCGCTCGCCCTGGCCGGCACGCCGATCAGCAGCGTATCCGGCTCGAGCTGCTTGGCGGAGCGGCGCAGCAAGCGCCAGAAATCCGCCGACAGCACGCGCGGATCGTGGGAGACGAAGCCGTCCACGCCGCGGGTCCGTTCACCTTCCCCTCCGGGGCGGATCCAGCGTCGGGCCGCCGCCGCCAGGTGATTGAACAAGGCCCCCCGGCTCACCATCTGATCGGAGCGGTGGAAGTCGGCCTGCACCACGACGCGGAAGCCGGTCTTGTGAGCCGTCTTAACGAAACGAAGAAACGCCCGGTCGGCGGTCGACCATGTCCACGTTCGCGGATCGAACGATTCCCCTTCGAGGTCGCTTGTCCCGCGGGAAGGACCCAGGTCGGTGCGGACGTGACGGAAGTCGGTGTCGCGGTCACTCGAGTCGCGCGTGCGGTGGAAAACGTTCTGGAGATACAACACGTTGATCCCCAGGGCCTTGAGATAAGGAAACGTCCGCCGGATCGCCTCCCAGGCGGTGGGCGAGCGGTCGGGGGTTTGCCTGTCCATGGAAGAAGTGGAACGACCGGCGCTGGGGGGAGATGCGAAATCGTCGAGATCGAAGGCGTACCAGCGTGCGTCCTGTGCCCAGGCCGGTGCCTCTCGTGGGATCGGCGGGGCCGTCCGCTTGTACTTGGGATTCTCCACCGGCATGCCTTTCCCTCCCGGGGGAGCGCCGAGTACGGACCCCCCGATCGTGAGCAGACAAACCGGTATGAGTCGTCGGTTGAAGATGCGCATTGCCGTGGTGGAAGACATTTCGGCGGTTCACTCCGTCTTTTTTCGACGCGGGGCCGAAGAGGAACGGCATCCGCCCGCGTCGAACGGATTGTAGGATCTCGCCCGCCGGCTGCAATTCTGGACAGAGCGACGACGGGGGGTAGACTCCCCTTGCCGGGGGTATGTTCGCTTCGCGGCGATCGGGTGCCGTCGCGCCATCAGAGCCGACACGGTAAGGAGCGGTTTGTCTCTCGAACCGGTGATGAGCCTCACCGTCGCATACGGACATGCGAAAGCGTGTGCCTGAGGGTCGTCGTCGCGCTGTCATGATCGCAGGAATCGACCGCCGGGATTTTTAATCGGCAAAATCCATGGCTAAACAGGGAAGAACGAAAGCTCGGCGCTTGAAGGGGTTCCGGGATCTGTCGCCGGCCGAAGTGCGGGCGCGGGACCGGATGATCGCGCGGATCCGCGCGGTCTACGAGCGGTACGGGTTCGTGCCGCTGGAGACGCCCGCCCTCGAATACGTGGACGCGCTGGGCAAATTCCTTCCCGAATCCGACCGTCCGGACGGCGGCATTTTCGCCTTCCGCGACGAGGACGACGAGTGGGTGGCGCTGCGCTACGACCTGACGGCGCCGCTGTCGCGCTACGTGGCCATGAACCTCAACACGCTGCCGCTTCCTTTTCGGCGCTACCAGGTCGGACCGGTCTATCGCCTGGAGAAACCCGGTCCGGGACGCTTTCGCGAGTTCTATCAGTTCGATTTCGACACTGTGGGCACGCCGTCGATGCTCGCCGACGCCGAGTGCTGCATGGTCATGTGCGACACGCTGGAGGCGCTGGGCATCCGCCGGGGGCAATACGTCGTCCGCGTGAACAATCGCAAGGTGCTCGACGGGGTGCTGGAACGGGTTGCCGGCGGGAAAGCGCTGGACCCCCGCGCTTCGTTGCAGGTGCTCCGTTCCATCGACAAGTTGGACCGCGTGGGTCTGAAAGGCGTCGAGCAGCTTCTCGGCCGGGGTCGGCGCGATGAATCGGGCGATTTTACGGAGGGCGTCGGCCTCGAGCCCGAGCAGATCGACACGGTGCTGTCGTACCTTTCGATCGAACCCGGACGCCGCGATCGGGTGTGCGACGCGCTCGAAGAAGTAGCCGGCGGGTCGGAGGTCGGGCGGCAGGGGGTAAGCGAGCTGCGCGAGATGGACGAAGCCCTTGCGGCCGCCGGGTACGGATCGGATCGCGTGGCGGTCGATCCGACGATCGTTCGCGGTCTGGCCTACTATACC
>CAZNQN010000283.1:0-3886 GCA_964574925.1 uncultured Phycisphaeraceae bacterium
CCCGATAAGGGCCGGGAGGTTCCGCCCCGGACGGATCGGCCGCCCCGGCACCCGGCGGCAGCGCTCCAATCGCCGGAAGAACGACCGCCAGTGACACCCATATGGCACGGTGCATGATTCGATCATCCCGCATCGGAAAACTCGATCCGCACGTCCACCAGCTTCCGCCCCCGCCGCAACAACAGATGAACCGGGTGACCGGGCGGAACCCGTTTCATCTCCCGCTCGAACGCCTCCACGTCCGACACCGACCGCCCGTTGACCGACAGGATCAGGTCGTCCTTGCGGACGCCCGCCCGCTCGGCCGGCGAACCTCGGACCACCCGCTCCACGAAAGGCAGCACCTGCCGGTACCCGATCCGGCTGAGGCGGATGCCGCTGTCGGGCCGTTCGCTTGCGTGTTTCCTGCGTTCCAACCGTTTGCGGAACGCCGCCACCAGCGATTGCGGCGTCTCCCCCTGTTTGCGCGCCTCGCGGTAAAAGTCGAGCAGCACGTCGCGCGGGATCGCGTAGTTGAAGTGCGTGTGCGTATAGTTGGAGACGACCTCCCGGCCGATCATCCCCACCAGCTCCCCGTCCAGGTTCACCACCGCCCCGCCCGGGGCACCCGGGTTGCTGGTGATGGCGTCGATGACCAGCACGTCGCCGTGATAGGGGAAGTCGCGCATCCGCCGGCGGGCGTCCAGTTGCGTGCGGATCGAGAACACCCCGTGCGTCAGCGACACCGGCTCCGAACCGTGCGCCACCTTGAAGGCGTTGCCGGCTGCCAGAACCCAGTCCCCCGGTTGCAGCGGAACGTCTCCGCGCAGGTCGAAATACGGAAACGTCGGCGACGGATCCCCCTCCGGAACGCGCAGGCGGAGTAGCGCCAGTTGACGATCCGGATCGACGGACACGACGCGGACGGCATACGATCGCCCCTTCGCGTCGATCGCCCGCACGTTGTGCCCTTCGATCAGCAGCGAGTAGACCGTCAACACCAGCCCGTCGGCGGAGACGAGGATCCCCGATCCGAATCCCGCCTCCAGCCCCGTCCCCGCGCCGTAGAGCTTCACCACCCGCGGCAGGACGCGCTGAATGGCCCGTTCCAGACCGTTCGCCCGCGCGCCGCCCGGCATGACCGCCGCCAGGCACAGCCCTAGAGCAATTGCCGCAATCCCGTCCCGATCCGCAGGCTTGAGCCCGCGCGACGGATGCGTGCTCCGTCCGCCTCCGACGGGGAGAAGGCCCCTCCACCGTCGTGAACAACGCGCGAACATGGACGTCCATCGTGTCACGGTTCCAAGCGACTCCATTCGTCGCAGTAGTTTCGCTGTTCCCCGCGCACCTCGAGGGCCGCCGGCAGCCGCACGTCTCCTTCGCGGTGCGGTTCGCTGAGGAGGATCTCGATGCGCGGATGTCCTTCCACGGGAACGAGCGTGATGCGAGCCGGTTCGAACGTGACCGCATCGAACTCGTATCGGGCCGACCACGTCTCGTCGATCGGCATCTGCAGCACTTCGAGCACCGGCCAGTCGATGCGCGTTTCGTCCGACAGCGGCCGCAGGTCGAGCGATTCCTCCGGCATGGCCGTCACCAGCGCGTCGCCGCCGGCATGTTCAAGCTCCACGTCGTCGCGCTCCGCCGCCGGCTGAAGCAGCGTCGTCCAGGCATGATACAGGGCGATCAGCACCCGCCGGTCCGTCCCGCTCCATGCGGGATCGCCCGGCGGCTCTTCAACGGCCGCAGCCTCCGTGTTGAGAAAAAACGTCTGCCGGTCGAGTGCCGTCGCGGTTCCCGACTCATCTTCCCGCTCGACGCGCCACCCGTCCTTCGTGAACGAAACGATCAGCGTTTGCGGAAGGGGGGCGAAATCGTCGTCCCCGACCGGATGGAACTCCCGCCGCACGCGCCACCGTCCCCGAATCGGACCGGGCTCACCGTCCTCACCGAACACCCATGCGCGATACCCCTTCAGGACGCGTTCCACCGCCCGCCGGTTGACCTCCGGATCGGGCAGGAACGGCTTGCGAAGATTCGGTTCCACCGGCGTCAGGCGCATGATCCGTTCGCGGGTCCGCCCGTGTCGTCGGACGCGCACCAGCACCGGCCAGTCTCCCGGATAGGTGCCCATCAGGGAAAGCACCTGGTTGACCGAGCGGATCCGCACGCCGTCGATGCCGAGCAGTTCGTCGCCGCTTCGAATGCCCGCCCGTTGTGCCGGCCCGGACCATCCCACCTGATCGAAGACGATCCGCCCGTCGATCGTCTCTTCCACCGTCGCCTCCCACGTTCCGTGCCGGGCGAGCAACCCCGCCCGCAACGCCGGGATGAACCGTTTGATCTGGTTGGAGGAAATCGCGTAGCCGAACCCCACGTTGAACCGCCCGCGGGTGTTGAGGGATATCCGGCCGTTGATACCGATCACCTCGCCCGTCTCGTTGAACAGCGGTCCGCCCGAGTTGCCGGGGTTGATCGACGCATCCACCTGAATGCAGTCGGTATAGATCAGGTTGCCGCGCACCCCTTCCTGATACCGGTGCACACCGGTGACGATCCCGTGCGTCACCGTCGGGAGATAGTCCTCGCTGAGCGTGAACGGGTTGCCCATCGCCAGTACGTCATCTCCTAAGCGCACGCGGTCCGAGTCGCCCAGCCGGGCGTGCGGGAAACGATAGGGCGTCTTCGGCGGCAGGAGGCGGAACATGGCCACGTCCCCCGTCACGTCGATCCCCAGCACTTCCAGTTCGTACAGGATGCCGTCGCCCAGTCCGCCCAGTCCGCGGCGGGTGTCGAGCAGACCGGCGACGACGTGGAAGTTGGTCAGCCCGTAACCGTCCTCGTCGATCAGGACGCCCGAACCGCCGCCCCGTTCCAGCCGGTCGAAGACGCACACCACGCTGGGCAGCACCCGCGCGACCGTCTCCACGCGCTTTTGCTGCATCGCCTCGACGATCCGCCGCGCCTCGTCCAGGGGAATGCTCTCCGGCGTGGAGGCGCGCAGCGCGGGCGCCGCCGCGACGGCAAGAAGCAGACAGGCGGTCGGAAACGACGATCGCATCACGACGCCCCCGGATCGACCACCGGCGGCGGTTTGATCAGGCGAAGTCCGCCCCAGTCGGCGTGGTCGGACAGGTCGGCCGCCTCCCCGTACTCGACGATCAAGCGCAGCTCGCGCACGCCCGCCACCGGAACGACGATCTTCCGCGCCTCGTCCCGTCCGCTGATCGGGCCGCTCTCGTAGAGCACCTTCCCGTCCCCTTCGACGCGGAAGACGACGTGACCGCGAGGGCGAACGGAATCATCCAATCCGATCGTGCCCGCCAACGTCTCGTATCGTTGTCCCAGCGTATAGACCAGCGTCGTCTTGCTGTGCACGCCGATGCCCTTCGGATAGACGACGCCGTCGAGCATGAGGGGTCCGCCCGCGACGTTGCGGTCGAAGCGCACCGGCCAGGGACGGTGCAGCAATCCTTCCACGTGGGTGGCCGTCGGTGTCAGGTCGCTGACATAGACGACGCGCGGACTGCGGACGCGGAGGGCGGCGAGCCGCACGTGCGGGCTCGTCACCCTGGCGCCGGCGGAGGCGAGAACCCGCAGGCCGCCGCCGTCGTCGCCGAGCAGCCGGCCCGAAAACCGCGAGCCGTCCGCCAGAAGGATCGTCACCGGGTGATCCGCCTCCGTTCCCGGCGGAGCGCCCGCGAACACCACGCCGTAGATGCGCTCGGTGCGGACGGGGCGCGTTTTGCGCGCGAAGTGGAAGCGTCCGCCCGCCGACCCCAGCGAGACGAGTCGCCCGCGAAGACTTTTCGGCTTGTCGAGATGGCGGGTGATCAGCACGTCTTTTCCCGGCAGGGGCGACAGCAGCGCCTCCTCGAAAAGCTCCGCCGCCCGTGCGAGCCAGGGA
>CAZNQN010000284.1:0-3872 GCA_964574925.1 uncultured Phycisphaeraceae bacterium
GATTCGTAGAGTTCCATGATCGGACCGGCCGGTTCGAGCTTGCGGGTACGGATCCAATCGAGCAGGCGGCGGTAGTCGCGTCGCGGGCTGGGCGGGCGATTCTCGAGCACCATCACGGCCACCCGCGTTCGCCGGCGTGTTTCCATCCGGTAGGGGGATGGGGCCGCGCCCTCGCCCTTCCAGAGGAAGCCGATCTGGGCCTGCACACGCCCGCCCTCGGCCCGGGTCGGGTCGTCGAGAAAGCGGATGAACATCGGTCCGGACTGGCCCAGTCGCTGCATGTCCGCGCGCACCTGGTTGAGCGCCGGACCCGCCCGCCAGTACGGCCCCGCGTACCCCCGGTAGGCCAGACGCACCGGTTCGGACCAGGTGAGCGTGACGGGCGGTTCCGCCGCGTCGCGAACCGCCGGCGCAGGCGCTGTGCCGGGCATCCACGGGAAGATGAGAAACGCCGTGATGATCGTGTCCGTCATCGGGTGTGTACTTTCGGCCTCGCCGTTCGAGCGGCGCGGGCCGTCGGTCGATTCATCCCTACGGCTGGCGGGCGCACCGCGTCCCCCTCCGGAGGTTGTACCCGGTCGGCGGGGACGGGTTGCGTGCCCGTCGCACGGGGATAGTGTACCCTCCGCGGGGTGCAAGCGGGAGCGGCACGAGCCCGGATCCGGGCATCAGCCGGTCTCCCGCCGGGGAGGCGAGGATGGACGATCGAACCACCACGGTGGCGGAACTGGTCCGCTTGATGGAGGCCTTCGTGGCCGAGCGGCGCTGGGAACCGTTCCACGATCCGAAGAACCTGGCGATGTCGATCGCCATCGAAGCGGCGGAGCTGATGGAACATTTCCAGTGGCTCCGCAGTGAGGAGCTGGACGAGATCCGCGGCGACGCGAAGGCGATGGCGGGCATCCGGGAGGAGCTGGCCGACATTCTCGCCTATGTTCTTTCCTTCGCGCTGCGCATGCAGATCGACCTGTCGTCCGCGCTGGAAGAAAAGATGCGGAAGAACGGGGTCAAGTATCCGGCGGAGGAATACCGCGGTCGCTTCCGGGCGGAACCGCAGTCAGAGTAGTACGTTTTTCCAGAATGCGGGCGGTAGACTCCCGACGATCGAAGCGGCGCGACAGGCGCGCGTCGTCCCGCGCCGAGCCGGAGGCTTACAGTCTGCACAAGGGGACGAACCCGGCGCCGCTGTTGTCATTCCTGACCATTCGTTTTCCGCTCTCCGGTTCCTGACCCGTCTGCGCGCGGGCACACCTGCCCGTGCGTTGCACGCAGACAGGCACAGGCGGGCGGTCGCGAGTCCGTTCAAAATGGGTCTCGCACAGTTCTCCGCTCCCTTACGGTCGCGGCTCTGTTCAGACAATCGTGGCTCTGTTCGGACAGTCACAGCGCTGTTCGAAAGGAAGCATTGCGAATCGCGTATCCCTCAAATCTATAAACAGGGCACACATCCATTCACATGCAGACGGCGCCTTGTCCGACGACGCAGGCTTCGAGTCTGCGGTTCGGACGACAAACCCGAGCAACGCGTTCAAACCCGTGCTCGGCCCCCTCAGAGTAAACTCTACTGGCCGCGAAGTTCGCAGGTGCCATAACCGCAACGGATGGTCATGGGCTTGTTGTAGGTGGCCAATGCCGAGTAGGTTCCCGGCGTGCGGAGCCAGAGCGTGCCGCCGGCAGGAGTCCTGTTGACGGCATCGGCCATGTCATCATAAGGGCAAAAGAAGTCCCCCGCGCGGATACAGTTCAACAGAAAACACCGGCAACTGAGGTCGAGGAAGCGCCAGTTCGGCTCTGGGTACATGAACGACATGGTCAGGCGGTCCATGACGCTGAGGTGGTTGCGCTGGCCGATGGCGCTTTGCCATTGTGTATCGAAGGGCGGTTTGACGACGATGGTTCGACCGCCGCTGGGGCAGGCATTGTTATCGGGACAATTGCTGCAATTGCTGAATGCGCACTGGCTGTAGTGCATGACCGAGTCGAAGTCGTAGGGGCCGTACTCGCCGCCCTCCTGGCGGCTCTGGAAGTTGTGCTTCTTGTCGTCCGGGATGTTGTCCCAGATGATCTGGATGAAGTTGTCGCGGTCCAGGCGGCTCTGCTCATGCCAGTAGCCGAGGGCGTGGCCCAGCTCGTGGGCCATGATGAACTCGCGGTCCCAGTTGAAGATGTTCACGACCTGTTTGCCGCCCTGACGGCCGACGAAGGAGCTGTTGCGGTCGGAGTCCTGGATGAAGATGTAATCGCTTTGACCGTTGCGGGGCACGAAGTCCACGTTGGCGACGGCTTCCCAGTCGGCCATCGCCTGGATCATGGCATTGCGACGACTGGGCGACACGTACCCGGGTGAGCTCGGGTCAATATCGAACTCGTAGGGGACGATGCCGTCGTGCCAGAGGCGCAGAAACGTCGTGAAAGTGGCGGCCGGTTCGCCCTTCTCGTAGAAATCGACGGGGACGATGATGTCGCCCTCGATGATCATATAGCCTTCGGGGACGCCGTAGGGCTTCGGCTCCTGCGGCTGAGGAGTCGGTTGCGGTTGCGGCTGACCGGATCGAGTCTGGGCGAGGGCCGCCGATACCGACACGAATGCCGCGAGAACGGTGATGGCGATCATTTTTGCGTTCATGGCCGGCCCTCCATTACTGCAAGTTGACGAGTACGAGCACCAGTCCGGTTCCCTCGTCGAGGCGACTCATGGCCTTGCCGAGGATGGCGCCCTGGGCGCGGGCGTGGTCGGTGACGCGGCGGGCGTGCCCGGGCGTGTCGGAGGTGGTGAGCAGATCGCCGGGGCGGATGGGGCCGCCGCTGGTGTCACACCAGGTCCAGACGCGGCCGGTCAGAGCGACGGGATGTCCGCCGTCGGCGATGGTGCCCTGATGGCCCATGACCATGCCGGGATTGACGCCGCCGGCACCGCTGATGACGCCGGCGACGGTGCGGTCGTAGGCGCGGGTGCTGACGAGCAGTCGACCGGGCTTGTCGGGGTCGATGACGACGACGTAGCCGGGTTTGATGTCGGTTCCGCGTCCGTCGACCTCGAAGCGTTCGGCGAGATCGGCGCCGCCGTTGATCTTGAGGACATCGGTGATGACCTGTCCCTCACCCGTGCCGCCCGCGTCGGCGTCGAGCTGGACGGTGATCTGCCCGTTCATGTTGTAGAGCAGGACGTCCGGTCCCTCGCCGGGGTTCTCGGATGCACGGATCTGGACGGTCCGGGTTCCGTTGGCGTCGAAGAGCTGGATTTCGCCGGCGTCGGACGTGCGCTGGCCGTCGATCTCGATGGTGGGGTTGCCCGATGCGTTGCGGAGCATGATCTGGGATCCCTGGGCCGTCGTTTCGGCGGCGACGATTTCGACCGTCTCGGTGCCGTCGTCGAGGGACATGCTCAGTTTCCCGGCGTTGTTGGCTCCGTCGGCGCGAAGGGCGATGGAGGAATTGGCGGCGTCATCGCTCAATGTCAGGGCGCCATCCCCTCCGACGTCGCCGTTGAGATCCGCCGTCCAGACGCCGGCGGCGTTATAGAGCCGCAACGCCCCCCCGGCAGCCGGTTGGAACAGGCCGTGCGTGTCTCCATCGAGACTGACGGTGCGCTGCCCGTCGGTGTTGTAGATGTCCAACTGGCTGTCCGCCAGAAACAACGGCGGCGGTGCCGCAGCGCTGAAATGGAAACTCATGCGCGGCTTGGTCGGGTCGCCGGCGATGAACTCGATGGAATCGGACGGCAGGCCGTCCGAGGCGGTGTCGCGGTACTGGATTCCCCAGTCGGGAAACGCTTCCGAGTGGGCGATCCACATGCGCTTGTCCACGACGTTGTCGTGCCCGGCGGTGATCAGCGGTCCGGCGCCGGGGGCGAAGTCGATGTGGTCATCGAC
>CAZNQN010000285.1:0-3861 GCA_964574925.1 uncultured Phycisphaeraceae bacterium
GAACAACAGCGTCGGCGACACGATGGGCGGTTTGCGACTGTTGCTGGCGGTCGCCTTCCTTGTGCCGCCGATCTCGTGCCGCCGCGACGAGCCCCCTTCGTCGCCCGCGCCCGCGGAGGACGCGTCCGTATCCTCGCCGGACGCACCCGAGACGCCGCCGGAGATCGACACGAGTCGAATGCAGCCGGCGGTGCGCGAACGCTTCCGGGAGGCGCGTCAAAACGTGCTGGACCATCCCCGCTCGGCCGAGGCCTGGGGAACGCTCGGCGCCGTCTGCGACGTCCACGAGCTCTGGCGAGAGGCTGTCCTCTGTTATCGCCGCGCGATGGAACTGGACGAAACGGATTTCCGCTGGCCGTATCTGCTCGCCTTCGCCATCGATCGACTGCGGGGCGATTCGGAAGAGGTCGTCTCCCTGTATCGAAAGACGACGGAGCTGAATCCGTCGTTCGCACCGGGTTTCTTCCGGCTGGGCGAGGCGCTCACCGAGACGGGAGCCTACCAGGACGCCCGGCGAGCACTGGAGCGGGCCCTGACGCTGGATCCGGAGCTGGCCGTCGCGCATTACGCCCTGGGACAGACGTTGCTCTGTCTTCACCAACCGGACGACGCGATCGGGCACTTCAAACGGATCCTCCGCACGGTCCCCGACGACGCGCCGACGTGGAGCGCGCTGGCGCAGGCGTACCTGCAAACGGGACGGCGTCCACAGGCAAGGGAGGCAGCGGGCCGCGCTCAATCGCTCGAACCGACGCTGACCTACGAAGACCCGATCCGGGGGGCCGTCGCCGCCCAGGGTGCCAGCACCCGGGTGGCCTATCGACGGGCGTCCGAGCTGCTGGCCGCGGGCGGGCGCGCCAACGCCCGGGCCGCCCTGCCCTACCTCCGCATCCTGCTTTCCGTCCATCCGGACGACCCGCATGTGGTGGCCTGGATGGGAATCGCGCAGCTGCGGCTGGGCGACCGGGAACGGGCGAAATCCTTCCTGGACCGTGCGGGAGCGATGCGCGATCGATTCGTCCACAACCCCTTCGGGGTCGATCTGTCCGAGGAGATCGCGCGGTTCGATCGGGCCTACGCCGAGTTCCGCCGGGAATATCTCGAAGCGGTCGTGGCCCAGGGGTCGCAGGAGGAGATCGCCGAGGCGCTGTCGGTGTTCCAGGAGGCGTTCGCCCGCACCAAGCCGACGGCGATCGGGCACCTGAGCTGGGGCAACGCGCTGGTCTACCTGGGGCGCACGCAGGAAGCCGTCGCCCATTATTTCAAAGCCCTGAAGATCGATCCGAAATACGCCAAGGCCTACTACAACCTCGGGTTCGTGATGGAACATTCGGACCGGATCGAAGAGGCGGTGTCCTATTACGAACAGGCCGCCCGCCTCGACCCCGAGGGTCCGGCACCGCCCCGCTTGAAGCGGCTGCTCGCACAGCAGCAGGGGACCGACGGGCCACCGCCGCATCACACCCCGTAAACCGAGACCTTCCCGCGGTTCGCCTGCCCGGTCAGGTCTCGCGGGTGATCGCCGCCACCTGAGGCGATTCGTATCGAAGCCAGTCTTCGTACGCGATCTGGAGCGAATCCTCGTGGCTGCCCGCGTTGAAATTGATCCGCTCGTTGTCCGCCAGCCGGCGGTCGCTGATGGTGCGCAGCCCGAACAGACTGCCGAAAGGGGGCACGGCTCCGGGCGTCAGCCCCGTCAGGGCGTGCAATTCCTCCTTCGTGGCGAAGCGCAGGCGCCGGCTGCCGATGCAACGTCGAAACGAAGCGCCGTGCAGCGTGCGATCGGCGGGGATGACCGCCATCACGAATCCGTCGTCCCCCTTCAGGATCAGCGCTTTGGCGCCGCTGCACAGGGGCGTGCCGCGAACGGCCGCCGCCTCCTCGCTGGTGCGCACCGGCGGATGGTGCAGATGTCTGTACGGGACGCCGGCGTCGTCCAGCGCGTTCTTCAACCGGGTGAAAACGGGAGGTTCGGCGGGGTTCATGGAAGAAACGTCATGTCCGATCGTTCGACGCCCCTGATACCGGAGCGCTAGGCGCTTTCGAACAGCGACTGCTGGGAGGGGCTATCGTACGCGGCCTGCTGCCGCACTTCCGTAATCTCTTCGATGAATTCGTCCACCGTTTCGAACTTCCGGTAGACGCTCATGAAACGCACGTACGCAACGACATTGAGCTGCCGCAGTTGACGGCTGACATACGCCCCGATTTGTTCCGTGCTGACTTCCTTGTCATGGTTGGCGAACAGGTCTTCCTCCACGCGGTCCACGAGGCACTGGACGTCTTCTTCGCTCACGGGCAACTTGTAGCATGCCCGCTCCACCCCGGTGAGGATCTTCTCCCGATCGTAGGGCACCCGCCGCCCGTTGGTCTTGACCACCGTCAGGCGAAGCTCCGATTCCACCCGTTCCTTGGTGGTGAACCGCCGCCCGCAGGAGAGGCACTGCCGCCGGCGGCGGATGGCCGTCCCGCCGTCGGTCAGCCGGGAATCGATCACCCTGTTGTCGTTTCCCTTGCAGGCGGGACAGAGCATTGCAGCCATGGCGGTCCTCTCGTCCTGGTCGCCTCGATGATCTCCCCCCACGCCGGGGCCGTTTCCGGAACCGAATTATCGGGTGGGGCAGAGCGTATTCCCCTAGATATTGAGTGTCAAATCCCCTACGCTACCATCCGCTCGGCGGGAGGAGAACGGGTCGCCATCGAACGGACGGGCGGACGGATGGGGCTTGCGAGGCGTCGCGCCGCCGCAGCGCGGGCGGTGTCGCCCCCGAACCTGAAGAAGATACGCTTGGACGCGGCATGGGACGTTTGATCGAGAAAACCATCGGCGGCATCCGCCTGACGGGCTTCTCGCTGGCGGGCGAGGAGACCGTGGTGGCCGTGCCGGAATACAATGTCTGCTTCGACGTCGGGCGGGCGCCGCGGGAGATCATCGCCCTGGACCACCTGTGTCTGACCCATGGGCACATGGACCACGCCGCAGGGATCGCCTACTACTTTTCGCAGCGGACGTTTCTGGGCCTGCCGCCGGGGCGACTGCTGATGCCCAAACCCCTGGTGCCGCTCGTCCGCCGACTGATGGCGGTGTGGGAGGAGATCGAGCGGCATCCCTCGCCGGGAGACCTGGTCGGCGTCGGACCGATGGAGGACGTCGAGCTGCGACGGGGGTTGATCGTCCGCGCCTTCGACGTCACCCACGGCGCCGACGCACTGGGCTATACGCTGATCGAGGTCCGTCACAAGCTCAAGCCGGAGTTTCACGGCAAGACCGGCCCGCAACTCGTGGCGCTCAAGCGGGAAGGCGTGGAGATCGAGCGGCGCGTGGAGGTTCCCTTGCTAACCTATACGGGCGACACGGCCGTGGGACGATGGATGCACTACGACTTCGTCCGCAAAAGCCCCGTCGTGCTCGTGGAATGCACCTTCTTCGACCGGGACCACCTCCGCCGGGCGCGGGAGGGCAAACATATCCACCTGGTGGACCTGCCGCAGGTGTTCGAAGCGATCCCCGATGCGGAGATCGTGCTGATGCACGTCTCCCGCCGCACGGACCTGCGGGAGGCCAAACGGCTCGTCCAGCGGGCGCTTCCGGATCGGGACCGGGAACGGGTCCGGTTCCTGATGGAGCGCCCGCCGCGCGAAAAACGCCCGCGGACCGCGAACAAGACGGCCGCTCCCTCATCGTCCTGAGAGACAGCCTCAAACCGAGCTGCCTACTCCCGCGCTGCCGTCAACATGCGGCTCCGCTCACATTCGCGATTCGACAATTCTTTTTCCCGCTCCCTTACGGTCGCGGCTCTGTTCCACCGTCGCACGTCATTGCAAATGCGTCTGGAAGAAGCGGGCGATCCGCGAGTAGAG
>CAZNQN010000286.1:0-3859 GCA_964574925.1 uncultured Phycisphaeraceae bacterium
CGAGCCGATGAAGGTCGGCGTCCAGGAGGTGGATATCGTGCTGTCCAACTGGCAGATGTCGCCGGTGGACGGGATGATGCTGCTGCGCTTCATCCGCCGCCACAAGGAAAGCCCGGACCGCTTCGTGCCCTTCATCATGATCACCGCCTATTCGGAGCCGAAGCGGGTGATCGAGGCCCGCGATCTGGGCGTCACCGAGTTCATGACGAAGCCGTTCACCATCAAGTCGCTGGGCGAGAAGCTGGTGACCATCATCGAGCATCCGCGCCAGTTCGTGCATACCCGCGACTATTTCGGACCGGACAGACGGCGGCGGAAGATCCCGATCGATTTTCCGGACCGGCGCAAGCTCACAGACAAGTCCCCAGGCGTGGAGATCGTGCGTGGCTAGACTGCAACAGGGCCGGAAGGTGCCGACGATCGTGCGCTTCTACCGGTTTCGCAACCGGTTGAAGGAGAAGTGTCACGGCCTCGGCACGGGGGCCGGCGGCATTTCCGAGGAGGCCCTGGCGCGCGCCGAGGAGGCGCTGCAGCAGATGGCGGAAGACTATCCGGACTGGGTGATGGGGCTGATCGGCCAGCTTGCCGACAAGCACGGCCGCTGCGTGGATACGCCGGAAAAGCGGCACGAATTCTTCGAGGAGATCCACGCCATCGCCCACGACATGAAGGGCCAGGGCGGCACCTTCGGCTATCCGCTGATCACGGATTTCGCGGAATCCCTCTACAACTTCACGGGCTCGAAGGGCGAGATCTCCGACCGGATGGTCGAGCTGGTCAAGGCCCATATCGACGCCATGCGGGCGGTCATCCGCGGCCGCATCAAGGGCGATGGCGGCGAAATCGGCGCGGAGCTCCGCCGCTCGCTGGACGAGGCCATCGCCAAATACAAGGAACGGCGCTAGGGGCGGGCGGTACATCTTTCGAATTCCGCCGCGCTACGCCCTCCCGAACCCACTGCGATTCTCTGACACAGACTGCGCAACGGCGCGTGTTCCGCCTGCGCATATTCCCTGACGGGCCCCTGAGGTCAGCCGGGCATCCGGGCAGGGCGGGAACGCCCGATTTCAACTGCGGCGCCGCAGACAAGATTACCGTAGCACGCGGTTAGCGAGCACGATCAGATTGACAGACCCGTCGCTATCGTGCCCGCCGCGGCCGCCCTGTTCGGCGGTGAGGCCCGAGCGATCGTGACCGACGATGCGATCGTCATCGTCGTGTTCGATGACGGCACGGTTGTCATCTGACGCGGTGATCGCGGGAGTCGATGCGTCCGGAGGCGAGATTGCCTTCGGACGTATCGTGTGCTAAAAATTGAAACGAGGGGTGAAGAGACGTTTCCATGGGGGCAATCCGTTCAACATGGTGACGTTCGAGCTGAAAAGATTCTTGCGGATCCTACCTCGGCGGTGGCTGTGGCTTGCGACCTATTTGCTCATCCTGGCCGGCGGCGGGGGCATCGTTCTTCTGCTCGCTCATGTCGTCACGTGGGAGACGAGTTTCGACACGTGGCTGGAGGACTTCCGGGAGGTTCGACGCATCGAGGTTCAACTGCTGCCGCCGGGAGGCAAGCAGATGGACATTCCGCTCACCATGCCGGCGCTGGCTCCTCTGTTGAACGCGAAGGCCGCGGATCTGGGGGTGCCCCTGCGGGCCGCCCGGTTGTCGCAGCCGGTCCGCAAGCAGGCACGGTGGGGGGACCGGAAAGCGCTGTTGCCGGTCAGTTTTGCCGATGCGGAGGTGGCGACGGTTCTGGGGCTGCCGTCCCCTTTGTCCGGTCTGTCGGTAGAGGAGGCCCTGTCACGCGGATTCGCGGTCCTGACGCAGGACGCCTATACTGAAATCGCGGGCGCCGCCGACCGAGCGAAAAATGGCCCTCGCATCGATATCGACGCCAGCGTCGAGATCGAGGATCTCGGAGCGTTCCGCATCGGTTGCATCCTCGCGCCTCTGCCGCCGAATACGCATCTCAGAATGGGCGTGATCCTGCCGATGGAGCGCAAGCCTTCAGTGGCGCTTACCGTTTCTCAGCGGGAATGGATGGCTTTCGACCTGTACACGTATGTCAGGCGGACCGGTGAAACATCGTGGGAAGAAATCCGACACTTCATTTCCAGCCTGATCGATCGGTACTCGCCGCGTTTTTCCACCTCCGGCGAACAGGGGAGAATCGGGTTGCGGCTGGTTCTTCGTCCCCTGCCGGACATCCATCTGAATTCTGTGGGGCCCGGTCAGATGCGCCCGCCGGGCAACTCCGATCTGGTGCATCTCTACCGCGGATATGCCGGCCTCGTGGCCGCGACTCTGGTTCTCGGTGCGTTCATGGCTGCCTCTCTCTATGAACTTGCCGGGCGTCTGGAGTGGGGCATTCGGCGCCTGGTCGGGGCGGCGCGTCGTCAGGTCCTCCTTCACCGCCTTGGCGAACATGTCCTTCTCGTGGTCGGGGCGATGGTGCTGGCGACGCCTTTCTATCGCATGGGCGTCGTGGTGGTGGCACGATCCCTGTATGGAGGGGAATTGCCACGCTGCTCCGCCCTTCTTTGTGATCTTTCGGCGTCCATGTGGATCTCGACGCTGGGAGGGGGTGTGCTGGCAGCGCTGCTCGCAGTGGTAATGGCGACGATCGTGCTCCGAGCCCCTCTCACGGCTCTCATTCGGCGCGCAGCCGACAGGGCGATACGTCTTTTCCGAGCGGGTCTCGTCGCCGCCCAGACGGCCCTGTGCGCCTTCGTCCTCGTTGGGGGGACCGTTGCGACCCTGCAGCTCGGTGAGCTCTTGCGGCTTGACCGGGGATTTGCATGGGAAGGACGGGTCGCATTCGAATCGGGCGCCAGCGCCGTACGCGCACGTGCCATTGCGTCCCGCCTGAAGGAATACCCGCAGGTAGTTCGCACCGCGCTCGTCGGCGGCGACCTTCCACGGCATGGACATGCACGGGTTCCCGTGGTGCTCACGGCTGCCCAATCGGAGGGAGTGCCTGTCGAGTCGGACGTCATTCCCGCGTCGCCCGAGTTCGCAGCGGTGATGGGATTGGATCTGCTCGCGGGGCGGTGGTTCAGCGACGATCCGGCAGATGTGCTGCGGATCGGGGAGGATGGCCAAGCCACCGGGCGCGCCGTGGTGGACGAGACGCTGGCGCGCGCGCTCGGGTTCGGGCGGCCCCGCGAAGCCCTCGGCCAAATGATCGCGAGCACCGATCTCGTCGGTGCACAGGGGCCACTGACGCAATCTCTGGAGATCATTGGGGTCGTCCGTGCAGCCCGTCTCGGAAAACTTGATGCACCCGCTCCGCCCACATACTTCGTAAACGATCCAGACCGGCTCGGCACCGTTGTGGCGCAACTGCGTGGGCCGGTGACCGGAGCGCTGCTGACACAACTCGACGATGCGCTGCGTGCAGGTGGTGGGGAGCCCGTACACGTCAAATCCCTCGACAGCGCCTATGGAGCGCAGCTTGAACGCTGGCGGCAGAAGCGGAGAATGTTTCTCCTGCTTTCGGCCGCAGTTCTCGTTCTTGTCGCCGGTGCTACTTTCGCTTCCGTGTCGGGAAGACTGAAGGAGGATCGACGCAAGATCGGCTTGCACCGGCTTTTCGGCGCGGGAACGGTTGTGCTGCTGGCACGGTATGCGGGACGTCAGATCGTCGCGCTCTGGCCTGCAATAATCGTCGGAATCCTGTTTGGATACATGCAACGAGATTGGATCGTAGGGAGAATATCCAGTCAGGTGGAGGCTAATGCAATAATGATGTTAGCTGTGTTTGCTTTCATTTCTCTATTTGTTTTTTCAGTCGTGGCCGGAACAGTCCTTGCAACACTGCGCGAGCCGATCGCCTCATCATTGCGTGATGAATGACGTC